>CAJTLE010000050.1 GCA_910577085.1 uncultured Allobaculum sp.
TTAGAAATTACACTTTTTCGTCATGCTCTTTTGTTTTTTAGTTCTTATGGCTAACTGCTTATCTTTCATATTTCACGCCCAAGTTGGTTCCGAGGCTAAAGGACATCACCTTAACTTAATGACATTGGTAGTCTCCCTAGAAAAAAGCAAGATTGGGTTTAACTCCATATTCTGCTTCTCCAAAAAAGAATTTCTGATAAAGACGTGTTCGAGTACTACAATGAGCAGGCCAGTCAGTGATGAAAAAGCTGAATGTAACCCGAACTTCCATCAATTCTGTTGCTTACTGAATGAACAAGATAATTTATTCCAAAAATCCACTGATTGTCAGCTATCTAATTAGGATAGTAATCCATTCAATCCAAGTTTAAAACTTATATTACGCATAAATGCGGTCAGCTCTCGCAGAGAATACTCTGCAATGGCTGACCGCATTGATTTTATCTTTCCAAGTTCAAATGATTTCCATGCAAGTAATCGACTGATCCGTTAAGAAAGGTAAATCTGAGATCGGTAAAAACACCTGAATAGCATTGGAAATTCGTATTATTAGATAATCTATGAAACATTTCATGATTATCTTATTCAAGATTAGTGAAAAACGGTTCTGAAGTCAATTCGTTTTAAGATATTTATCCCACATTATCTATTTATATCGAAAATAAAAACGGTATTTTAGCGGTAATTTACAAATATAACAGTTACATATTCAATCCTATTCGTTCAAAAAATTAATCTGTATAAAACAATCATAACCACTTTATATTTAGGCCGATAGCATATATCAATCTGCTATCGGGTGAAGATCTGCGTTTAATCATTTTCCCTAAAGCCAATACTCAAATCGTAGATTATCTAATTATAAGTGAATGCTGAGGCGGTTTTCTATTCTGGTGTTCGCTTTGAAAATCCCTTGTAGTAAGGAAGGAAAGGAATTTTATGCGGTATTTTAAAAGTACAAAGATGCTTTCCAGTTTGCTGGCAGCATCCATGGTTTTATCACCTGCATCATCAACTATCATGCAGATTCATGCGAATGGCACTGTAGAAAATGATGGGAACAGTGAAAATCTGAATGAAGTTTCGGAAGAACAGAAACAAGCAATAAATGAACTGCTTTCTAGTTCAGATCTAGAGGACTCCGATAAGCGCTCTGATATAGTTGATAAAATCCTTGAAACTATTCGACCCGAGTATTGGTTATACTGCTGGAAGGATAATGGTGGCCTCACTAAAACGAAAACATCAGACTATACTGGTGGTCATACCTCTATCTTCAGTCAGTCATCAGATCCTGATAAATGTTCCATTACTATTGACCCTAACCCTAGATTGGATCAGGGATACGTCGAGTATCACTCACAAAACGGCTATGATGACTATACTCTTTGTTTGACTGCCTATAAGGATGAAAATGGAAAATGGGTGCTTGATAATATTTCTTTTGGAAATCGTATTGTTTACGCCGGGCCAACTGTTACTCAGTTAAATTCCATAACTTTATACCTGAAAAACAGAGACAATGGACAAGTTAACTCTCTGACAGTACCAAAAGTATCCATCGATACTTACTGGATTGATGTTAATGAAACATCGGAACAGTTGAATAGCAGTTCTGTCACTCCTACTCAAAAGGGTGTGACAGGATTGATCTCTGTAAAAGCAATAGTCGAGGCCGCTCAACAGAAATGGGGAGCCGATATCCAATTTATTGATTACCATGATTTATCTGGTTCTTTAATACCTAAACATTACTATGGTTTGGTGGAACTGAATAACAATGATTCAACGGAACAAAATATTTCTCTATCTTTCTATAAACTGGATGACGGTGTCTATAGACTAGGTGCAGACGCTTCCGATACTTCTGAGAGTAACTTCATTGTTTACTCTTTAGTCAGTGGGACAATGCCTGATCCTGAGCCTTCTGAACCAACAACTAATCCATCGGATCCTGAGCCTTCGAGACCATCGAATCCTTCGAAGCCATCAAAGCCTTCTAAACCGACTAACAAGCCTTCTAAACCGGCTGAACCTGCAAATCCAAATGTAGATTTGACTCCAGTAGAATCATACAGACTGTACAATCCAAATACTGGAGAACACTTCTATACCAATAGCGCAGCTGAACACGATATGCTTGTCAGAGCTGGATGGAATACGGAAACCAGAACCTGGAAACTGCCGACAAAATCGGATTATCCAATCTATCGTGTGTATAATCCAAACTCCGGAGATCATCACTACACTCTGAATGCCGGTGAAAAAGATTTCTTGGTCGGCTTAGGCTGGAAAGATGAAGGAATTGCCATGTACTCCGCTGGTGAAGATGGACAGGTGATCTATCGTCTTTACAATCCAAATGAAAAAGTTGGCCAGCACTTCTACACTGCAAGCAAAGCTGAAAAAGACATGCTTGTAAATGCGGGCTGGAGTGATGAAGGAACCGGTTTCTACGGATTGGAGTAGTTCGAAAGCAAAATTCGAAATACATACTCAAAAACACAGACAGGTTAGTCGACAAAGTCGTTGGCTGACCTGTTTTCTGTTCTGGCCGGTCAAAAGGGAGAAGTGTGAAATCGCTTAGGTGATCGCAAAGAGAATCGAATCCAGTAAATGGATTGCTGGGGTTAGAAATTATCTTGCCTTTTCCAAGATCGGATAGGCTCTTGCATATAGGCAAAGCGAGTGAAGACGGTGCTGTTTTGAGTGAATTGAAATGGAAGAAGCTGTGTGAAATTTTGGAAAGTCGAATGGACGGGGTATGGGTTTCAGGCGTAGACTTTCTGAAAAATGAATCGGATTGGGTGCAAATGGGATGAAAAACGGATACAAAATCCGGTTTGAAAAGCCCAAAAGGACGGTATCGTGAGAGCGGTGTAATCCGGAAGACATTGCTTTTAGCTTTTGTGTTCTTTATTATTAACGATGGATTTCTCTGGAGGTACGAAAGTATGGCGACTGGAAGGACATCGAGAAGATCAGGAGCCGGATACGGTCCTGATACTTCCTATCAACAGGGAGCAAGAACGTCCAATCGTTCGGGCGCTTCGCGAACCAATGCCTATTCCACTTACGGCTCTTCTTCCGGATATGGAAGAGGACCTGCAAGTTCAAAAAAATCGAAAAAACAAAATCGCAGGCGAAGGCCGGGCCCGCTTTCGTGGCTGTTATGGCTGGCATCTGTAGCTGGTGTCGTGTGGTTTTTATATCAGCTGATCCGGATTAATATTCTGCCAGGGCAGTTATTACTACTGTTGAGCGGAATTCTGGTGGTGTTAACGACTCTGCTCAGTATGATCTGGCTGGTGTACACCCGGCGCAGGTTTACCAAATTCATCATGGGCTTTCTTGTGTGTGCCATTGGAGCGGGAAGCTTCGTTGGCGGAGGAATGCTGCAAAGTACAGATGATATGTTTTCGCAGGTGACCAACCTGACCGATAAACAGGTAAACTCGGTAACAATCTATGCGATGAAAGATTCGCAGATTACCGAACCAAAGCAGCTAGGCTCGACAACAACGCTTGGGACTGCCTCGGCTGTGGATCTGACAGGAACAACCGGCATGCTCAATGAGCTTGAAAAGGCTGGCGCAAGTCCGCAGATTGTGAATTATGACAATGTGTATGAGCTGGTGGATGCGCTTTATAACGGGGAAGTAAATGCGATTGCTTTTCCGGAAATTGCCCATGATGCTCTGTATGAGCAGGCCAATGACTACAATAAATACAATGCGCTGACGACGTTCACCAGTGTGGTCGACAATTATCTGTATTACACAGACCGGGATCCATCGTCGATTAACCGTCCGGATCCGGTCGCCAATATCATGACGGATCCATTTACCGTCCTTGTCTCCGCAAACGACAGTTATGGAACCATCGGAAGCAACTCGCGCTCTGACGTGAACATGTTGGTGACTGTCAACCCCAAAACCGCTCAGGTTTTAATGGTCAACATTCCACGTGATTCTTACTTGCCAGTTTCCTGTAAGAAGAACCAGACAGCCTGTGAGATGGTTTCCGGAATGGAAGATAAACTGACCCATACAGGCCTGTTTGGCATTGGCACAACAGAAAGTACGGTTGAAGATGCCTTTGGCATTACGATCAACTACTATGTTCGCGTAAACTTCTCCTCACTGATCAACATCGTTGATGCGGTGGGTGGAATTGATGTGGAAGTAGAACCGGGCCTGGAAGTGGAAACTTTCTATGCCAATGGTACCGAAGGGGTTCATGCGGGAACCAACCATCTCGATGGAGAACGCGCTCTGGCTTTTGCCCGTGAGCGTCATGCCTATGTGGATGGTGATATGCAGCGCATCCGCAACCAGTCCATTGTATTAAAGGCACTGCTGAAATCTCTGCTTTCGCCAACGATGGTTGTGCGTTATCCAGAGGTGATGAAAGCATTGTCGACCGCCTTTGATACAAATATGAGTGCCAATGAGATCAAGTCGCTGCTGACCTTGGAAGTATCCAGATTTCCACGCTGGAACTTGCAGTCGTATGCGTTAGTCGGTGAGCCGGTGGAAGCCTGGAGCCCATCGGCCGGACAGAACCTGTCAGTAACGATGCTCAACGATGCTGAGATCCAGAAAGCGGATGCCCTCATCCGTCAGGTGGAAAGCGGCCAGACCATCAATCTGACCCAAGCGGATCAGCCGGTTGAAACCGATGAGTATGAAACCAACGTCAATCACAATTACATTGACAATGAGGTCGATCATACCGATCTTTACAACCAGGATGGGACGGTGACCCAGCCCATTCAAAGCGATCCGTATGGCGGCCAGGACAACGACAGTGTGTATGACCCGTATGGAGGATATGGCGGCTATGAAGACTCTGACAGCCATGGAACGTATACGGATCCATATTCTCCCTATGAGCAGCCATCAACGTCGTATGAAGATCCATATGGCCAGTTGTATTCAGCATACGAATAAGCCGCATTGAATCTGTCATACGGTTACGACAATTGAAAATTCAAACCGATTGCCGATCATTTCGGTAAGATGACAGGCTTGAATTACAGCGGATATAAAATCTGATAGACTACAGGGGAACTTTGCTTCCCCTTTTTTGATGCCCAGATGAACATCTGAACCCTTGAATTCTTCATTCCTGAATCAATTCCGCTCAAACTCACTCAATCTTTGAAGCAAAAAATAGAAAAAACGATGAATCGAAAACACGAAAACATGAAATATAGAAATCAAAATTTAGAAGAAATGGAGGATCCAGAATGCCAAATTCTACCCAACCCCCAAGAAAACCGTTAACGCCTGCGCAAAAAGCTGCCCGTCGCAGACGCCGCCAGAAAATCAGACGACGTCGAATGATGCTTGTGTTTGGCGGCGGACTGGTTGTGGTCCTGCTTTTGATTGCCCTGATTACCTTCTGCCTGCAGCAGTTCTATTTCATCCCGAAACAGAAAGCCGAAATTGCCAGACAGGAAAGCATCGCCTATGAACAATCGGTCCAGCACCAACAAGAACTCCAAAGCGAAATCAGCCAGATCCAGACCATGCAGCCAAGCGGCGATATCGGGCAGGAAACGCTGGATGCCTTAAAAGCCAGCGCCCTGGAAGGATACTCCACCGACGCCCAGGGCAATATCAGCGAAACCAACTCAACCGCTGCAACTCAGGCTAAATATTTCCTGGATCATATCAATGAATATGACAACGATATTTTGTTGTTCTATCTCAATAACCCGGAACGCTATGACTTTGTCAAAGCCTATCCACAGCGTGATCAATACCAGAATCCACCAGAAAAACTCAGTGAATCACTAACCGACGTACCAGCGCTCTATCAGTGGTCGTTAGACTGGGGCTATCTGCCTTATGGCGACAGCACCATGTATTATGCCGGATGTGCTCCGACCAGTCTGAGCATGGTGTTCAGCTATCTTCTGCAGGATCCAACGATTACGCCGGCTGTTTTAAAAAGCTATGCGGAAAACAATGGCTTCTATGTCAGCGGCGCGGGCAGTGCACATGATCTGTTAAATGCAGCAGCTGCCCAATATGGTCTGAACGTTGAGACGATTCCCGTGGATCAGGAGTCCATTTCTCAGGCACTCAATGAAGGTAAGAAGTTGATCTTCAATATGGTCCCTGGAAAATTCACCCAGGTTGGCCACTTCATGGTGGCGGCTGGCGAAAAGGATGGCAAGCTGGTCATTCATGATCCAAACAATATCTCCCGTACGGAGCAGTTGTGGGACTACGATGACGTGCTGCCTGAAACAGCCATCGTCTGGTCGTACTGGAAATAACAAAGGAAAAAAATCAACCGATCAAACTTTGATCTTCAACCTGTGTGGAGAAGATCAAAAAGATCGAAATCATTGAAATTCTCTGGTTTTAAAGAAGGAAGAACCCGCTTACAGGCATTCTTCCTTCTTTTTTGCGTTATGGCCTGTCACATCGTGATGGCAGAGTTTGGAAAAGCGGGCGGGATTTCCTATAATAGTCTCGATATGACAAAAAAGGCCTTGTTAAGCAAATTAAAATATTTCTTATGGATTTCAGTGTTTATTCTGACGAGCTTTCTGGTCGGTATTGCGGTTTATTTTCGCACTTAGATAGAAGAGGTCGCCTTTATGAATACATCCCCAAGAAAACCGATACGTACTGCGATCCTGTGTATCAGTGACGTCTATCTTTCCCGTGGTCTGCAGCTGCAGGCTTTTTATGAAGCGCGGGGAGAGGAAGTCGTCATTTTGACACCGGATTTTTCGCATCGCCATAAAGCCCCCATTGCGCCCTGTGCAAAAAAGCGCGGGGTAGAATATCTGCACCATCGGCCGTATCAGAAAAATCTTTCCTGGCAGCGGCTGCTTGGCCATGCTGAATTTTCGCGCGATGCCCGCAAGTATCTGGAAGACTGGAAACCTGACCGGATTCATGCGCTGGTGCCGGCCAATACGATTGCCCGTGAAATGGACAAGTATAAAAAAGAACACCCTGAGGTGCTGCTCTATTTTGATCTCATTGACTTATGGCCAGAATCACTGCCGGTCAAAGGCTTTGAGAAAACGCCGCCGGCCTGGATCTGGAAACATCTGCGCAATGCGCATCTGGCTGCCGCAAACAAAGTCTTTGCGGAATGCGGCCTGTTCGCCAATCGAATTGAGCAGCAGACAGGCATCCGTCCGGAAATCCTGTACTGGACCATTCCGGATGACAAGACAGATTCGAAACTGAATCTTCCTGCCAGTCGGCTTTCTCTGTGTTATTTAGGGTCCGTCAATAACATCATTGACCTGGAGGCTATGCAGACTTTCCTTTCCTTACTGGCAAAAGAGATTCCAGTGGATCTTCATGTAATTGCCAATGGGGAAAAGAAAGCGGAAATGGTGGAAATGCTCTCTGGCATTGTCCATGTCATCGATCATGGTCTGGTCTATGACCCGCAGGCCAAGCAGGATATCTTTGATGCCTGTCACTTTGGTCTCAATCTCATGAAGTCGGAAGTGGTCATTGGTCTTTCAATGAAGTCCCTGGATTATCTCAAAGGCGGCCTGCCGATTGTCAACTCTTTGCAGGGAGATCTGCATGACTGGATTGACACAAGCAAGTGCGGCATCAACATTGACCATGGCGACCTTGAACTTGCCGCCCGACAGGTTCTTGAATCGCTCAAAGAAGAAAACTTGCAGATGCGGGCCAATGCGCGCAGACTGTATACACAAACGCTTTCAATTGATGCGTTTGAAAGCCATTTAAATCAGATTCTGACAAGCCGGTAACTGTACCGGCTTGTTTTCAATATTGTTTTAATATACAAGACCTAGAGTCATCAACAGTCCTCAGAAACGACATGTCAAAGTATCTTAAAACGATGAATACCATTGATATATGGATGATATTCTTTGGCTGACCGATCAAAAACAGCCTGATCTGGACAGAAATGGACAGAAACAGGCAGAAAAGGGGATCGGACAGGCAGATCTGGAGAAGTCTAGATTCGAAATCAAATTTCAGATCACAAAATGGATCCTGGACCGGCCAAATCTGCCGCTCTTAAAGTACGGCAAACGATGCATAAGGGGCTGGCTTTACATCAATCAAAAGAAAGGATGAATGAATGAGCGCATGCCTGTTGATTGCGGTGCACCATTCAATCTTCCATTCAAAGGATGAAAAGCCAGAAGCATCACGAGCCTGAATTCATTTCCAAGTTCAAATCAGGAGTCCAGATTCAATCGTCTTTGAACCATGTCAACGAGGGGAGGGGAACAGGATGAAAACAGAAAAGATCAGTTGTGCACTCACAACCTGGAATTCCAATGCATATCTTGAAAAACAGCTGGACAGTCTGAACAGTCAGAGTGTCCCGTTCGATGAAGTCATCATTGTCGATGATGCCTCCACCAATGACACGGTCGAAAGGCTGCAGACCTATATTGAAAATCATCATCTGAAAAACTGGAAGGTGATCGTGCATCCGACCAATCAGGGGTTTGTTTCGGCCTTTCAGGACGCTTTAGCGGCTACAAGCGGGGATCTGATCTTTCTGTGCGATCATGATGATCTGTGGTACCCCGATAAAGTCGAGATCATGTCCAAGCAGTTTGATGTCAGACCCGGCCTGCAGGTTCTGGCCTGCAGTTTTGATCTGATTGATGGTGCAGATCGTAAGATTGAAGATAAAGTTTCCAGCCATCATGGAAACCATAACCTCATCCGCAAACCCGTTGTTCCGGGCGGATTTACCCCGATCACGTTTGAAGATCTGATGGGATATAATTTTGCGCCTGGCTGCACACTGGCTTTAACCAAAGAAATTAAAGATCAGTATCTGAATAAAGCAGTGGATTTGAATCTGCCGCATGACTGGGCAATCAGTGCCATCGCGGCCATTCAAAATGGTCTTGGCTATCTCGATCAGCCTTTAATCGGCTATCGCCAGCATGGAACCAATACGCTGGGGCTTGCCCGTCGCACTTCGTATGAAACCCGTAAAAATGCCGCGGCATTGGAAGCGGAGCAGAAAAAGGCACTTTCGCTGCTGGCTGAGCGCTTTTATGCTTCCAGTTATCAGCGGGTTCGGATGAACAAAGTCGCTAACATGTATTCCTGCAGAGCGAGAAGCCTGGAAAAACGAAATCCGCTGACTCTTCTTCCTTTATTCCTTGCTCCAGTTCCCAAAGGATTTCGCCTGACGCTGGGCATGGATTTAAAAACGATGATGGAAAAGAAATAGAGACCGCAAATCAGGCCAAAAGGGATTCCGGTCAAAGCCAGACCAGAGTCAGCCAAAAGCCCACAAAAGTCAGACCCAAACCAGACAGATCCACACCTTCCAGATCTTCGCGCCTTCAATCGAATCAACAGACAAGTGAACTGGCAAATGAACAAAAGATTGATGATCTGCAACAATCTGACCTTTCTCTGTTTCTGTGACGGGCTTACGGCCGAAAATCTGCCGTATTGTGCCTTACGATATTGTTATAGACATTTAAAAATGGATTCACAGAAATGGATCTATATAGATAAAGTCTAAAGATTGAAAACCAGAAAGAAGGAAAGGAGGGAAGTGCAGGAAAATTTAAATCTCCCGCAAGTAAAATGACAGCTAACCCTATGTATACAAATGGCCTGTCCGCCAAGACAGGAAAAGAAAGTGCGGTCAGCAACTTTCTTGATACCCTTTCCTTTCGTGAACTGTCTGGCCAGTTTCTGTTCACGCAAAATCCGGCCCGACTGTTTCGTATGGCCGATACCATCGATCCGATTGACCGGTTTGAACCGACTTCGGGAAAACACCTTCATGCCCAGTCCGCACCCGAAACAGAAGAACCCGAAGATCTGCCAGCTGTTTCCATTGTTCTGGCGGCTTATAATGGCCAACAATATATACGTGAACAGTTGATGAGCATTGTCTGTCAGATGGATCATCAGGATGAGCTGATTATTTCCCTGGATCCCTCAAACGATAATACCCAGCAGATCATTCAGAATATTCAAAGCGCCAATGTCGATCTGAACATTCTGCTTGTCCATGGACCTGGGCAGGGATTGATCGCCAACTTTGAAAATGGTCTTGGTTATGCCCATAATCCGGTGATCGTTCTTTCCGATCAGGATGATCGCTGGAAAGGCGACAAACTCGACGTCATCCGCCATGAATTTGCGAAAAAACCAAAGCTGATGGCTCTGGTTCATGACGCGAGAATCTGCTCCGAAGATATGAAGACTTTAGAACCATCATTTATGAAAGCTCATGGTTCGAAAAATGGTCTGTTCCAGAATCTGGTGCGTAATTCCTTTATCGGCTGCTGCATGGCCGTGGCCAAACCAGTCATTGATGCCTGCCTGCCATTTCCCAGACCGATCCCGATGCATGATCAGCTGCTCGGTCTGCAGGCGCTTCGCATGGGAGAGGTTGAATTCATTGATGAAGTCCTCGTAGACTATCGACGCCATGATCACAATGCCAGCCAGCTCCATCCAAGCTCACTGGGGGATCAGATTCGCTGGCGCATGCAGATTGTCAGAGCTCTCTCTAAACGCAAACCACACGCAAGAGCCCATTAAAGAGGGCCGGAATGGACTGACGCGGGTAACAAAAGCAGCCCGCAGGATCCCGCAAAATAAAATTTCTATTGAACCGTTGCGTCCAGTCAGATGGTGGCTGGGCGCTTTTTTGAATTCGTTTTCAGATAAATGTCAAGAATGAGACACCTGTATCCAAAAAAAGAAGTGAAAATGTTTCATTTTCCTGTAAGCTGGCAAGAGATAACGCAATCTAACCCGAAAATTAATGTTGAAGGCTTACATAAAGCGCTGAAATGGCAATCGGTTTCATTCTGCACAATTACTGGTTAAAATAAGCCTGAATGTAAAAGGAGATCTGTATATGAAAGGCATTATTCTTGCCGGTGGGTCCGGAACCAGACTTTATCCCTTAACCAAAGTCACAAGTAAGCAGCTGCTTCCTGTTTTCGACAAACCGATGATTTACTATCCAATGTCCATTCTGATGGAAGCAGGAATTAAAGATATCATGATCATTTCAACCCCTGAGGACACACCCCGCTTTGAAGAATTGCTGGGAGATGGCCATCAGTTTGGTTTGAATCTCAGCTACAAAGTCCAGCCTTCCCCCGATGGGCTGGCTCAGGCCTTCATCCTGGCAGATGAAGAAGGATTTATCGGTGACGACTCCGTTGCCATGATCCTGGGCGATAACATTTTCCATGGCCATGGTCTGACCAAGCGCCTGGTTGAAGCCGCCAACCGCAAAGAAGGCGCAACTGTCTTTGGCTACTATGTTGAAGACCCAGAACGTTTTGGTGTAGTTGAATTCGATGAAAACGGCAAAGCTGTTTCCCTTGAAGAAAAACCAGAAAATCCAAAATCCAACTATGCGGTAACCGGTCTGTATTTCTATGACAATGACGTTGTGAAATATGCAAAAGGCCTGAAACCATCCCCTCGCGGTGAGCTCGAAATCACTGACCTGAACCGGATTTATCTCGATCAGGGTCGTCTGAACGTTACCCTGCTTGGTGATGGCTTTACATGGCTGGATACAGGAACCCATGAATCCTTAGTCGATGCAACCAACTTCGTCAAAACTGTCGAAGAACACCAGCACCGCAAAATCGCCTGCCTGGAAGAAATTGCCTTCCGTCAGGGCTGGATCACACTCGATCAGTTAAAAGACGCCTATGAAATCTATAAAAAGAATCAGTATGGCGCTTACCTTAAAAAGCTGATTGACCGCAAATACGTCGATAAACGTTCTTAATCGGTAAAAATACCATAGAGAACCATATTGATCTGATTAAATTTCCAAAGATTAAGCTTATAAAAAAGAAATAGACTGGCAGGATCAGTCAAAGACGCAAGTTTTTGCCCTGCTTAAAGTCTGAAAGGAATAAACAAACATGAAAGTTACCGAAACCGCAATTCCAGGCGTGCTGATCATCGACACGGATGTGTTCGGCGATCATCGCGGCTACTTTACTGAAACTTATTCCAAACCCAAATACGAAAAAATGGGAATTGATGTCGACTTCGTTCAGGACAACATGTCCTTTTCCGCAGCCGAAGGAACCGTCAGAGGACTGCACTGGCAGAATCCGCCTTATGCACAATCCAAACTCGTTTCCTGCACCAAAGGCCGTGTCATTGACGTAGCCGTTGATATCCGCAAAGGCTCTCCAACCTTTGGTAAATGGGTATCCTGCGAACTGTCTGCCGACAACCACCGTCAGTTCTTCATTCCACAGGGCTTTGCGCATGGTTTCTTAACCCTCAGCCCGGATGTAGAATTCCGCTACAAAGTCGACAATGTTTATAACAAAGAATCTGAAGGCGCCATTCGCTATGATGACCCAACCGTCAATGTTGACTGGGGAACACTGTTAGAAGGCCGTGAAGCTATTCTGTCTGACAAAGACAAAATCGCTCCAGAGCTTGCCGACAGCAACAACCACTTCGTTTACGAAGAAATGATCAAGAAGTAAACCGAAGGCGGCCAAACTGCAGCCTGAAATCAGGAATAGATTCCTGAAAACTGGAAAGAACTAAGACGTTTAACCCCTCTTCCTTCATGGAAGAATTGAGAAATACCCTGTGCATCCCTAATGATGCATCACGCAGATCGAGTAAGAGAAATCAATGCAGGAAAATCAGTTCAGGATTGAATGGTTTTTCCTGCGGATCTGCATCACTTAGAAAAGGAAGTATTTTATGAAAATTTTAGTAACCGGCGGCGCTGGCTTTATCGGTGCCAACTTCGTCAACTACATGGTCAACGAACATCCGGAAGATGAAATCATCAACCTCGACTTACTGACCTATGCCGGCAACCTTGAAAACCTCAAGGACGTAGAAAACAAGCCAAACTACAAATTCTACAAAGGCGACATTGCAGACCGCGAATTCATCTTCGACCTGTTCGAAAAAGAAAGACCAGATGTAGTCGTTAACTTTGCGGCTGAAAGCCATGTTGACCGTTCCATCGAAAACCCATCCATCTTCGTTCAGACAAACGTATTAGGAACAACCACTCTGCTGGATGCTTCCGTTAAATACGGTGTGAAGAGATTCCACCAGGTATCCACTGACGAAGTGTATGGTGACCTGCCACTGGATCGTCCAGACCTGTTCTTTACAGAAGAGACTCCAATCCACACAAGCTCTCCATATTCTTCTTCCAAAGCAGCTGCTGACCTGTTCGTACGCGCTTACCACCGCACATTCGGTCTGCCAATCACTATCTCCTGCTGCTCCAACAACTATGGCCCATATCAGTTCCCTGAAAAACTGATTCCATTAATGATCTCCCGTGCAACTGCTGATGAAAAATTACCAGTGTATGGTGATGGTGCCAACGTTCGTGACTGGCTGTATGTTCTGGATCACTGCAAAGCCATCGACCTGATCCTTCGCAAAGGTAAAGTCGGTGAAACTTACAACATCGGCGGCCACAACGAAAAGTCAAACCTCGAAGTTGTTAAGACTGTTCTGAAAGCCGTAGACAAACCAGAAAGCCTGATCACATACGTAGAAGACCGCAAAGGTCATGACCGTCGCTATGCGATCGACCCAACAAAGATTGAAAACGAACTGGGCTGGGTACCAGAAGAAAACTTCGATACCGGTATCGCAAAAACCATCCAGTGGTACCTCGATAACGAAGACTGGTGGAAAAACATCCTGTCTGGTGAATATCAGAACTACTTCCAGGAAATGTACATCGACAAAGGCCGCGTTTCTGAATAAGAATATCCGCCCCTGAGTCCAGGGATCGAAACAGTCTTTTGAAGATTGTTTTCATTCCATACATTTTCTGTAACCTGAAGCCCTCTTTAAGCAGAGAGCCAATCAGTGAACAATCAAGCAAACAATTCTTTTAGATTAGGGCACGAACTGCCGTTTCCATCTAAAATTCTTATACAATCAACCAGCCGGATCCGGAATCGAATCTTCTGTATCCGGTTTTTCAAAGGAGGCAAATATGAAAATCCTTGTAACCGGAGCCAAAGGCCAGCTTGGCAACGATGTATGCATCGAAGCTAGAAAAAGAGGATACAACCCAGTCGGCGTCGATGTTGCCGAAATGGATATCACAAATAAAGAACAGGTTGAAGAAGTCATTTCCCGTGGTGACTACGATGTTGTTGTCCATTGTGCAGCCTGGACAGCCGTTGATAAGGCCGAAGAACCAGAACTGTTCGAAACGGTTGAAGCCGTCAATGCATTAGGAACCAAATATATTGCGGACGTATGCCGCGATCTCGATATCCCATTAATGTATTTCTCCACTGACTATGTTTTTGATGGTCAGGGAACAACGCCATGGAAAGAAGACGACGAAAAGAACCCGCTCAATGTTTACGGTTTAACAAAATCCGAAGGCGAAGACTACGTTCTTCAGAATCCGAAAAACTGGATTCTGCGTATTTCCTGGGTATTTGGAGCAAGCGGACAGAACTTCATCCGCACCATGATCCGTTTAGGCAAGAGCAGAGACACGCTGACCGTTGTTGATGACCAGGTCGGTCTGCCAACTTACACCGTTGACCTTGCCAAACTGACTGTAGATATGATCGAAACCGATAAATACGGCATCTACAATGTCTGCAATACCGGTGACTTCATCTCCTGGTACGATTTTGCCAAAGAAATCTTCCATCAGGCTGGTATGAACAAAGTAAAAGTCGTTCCAGTTGGATCCGACCAGTATCCTGCCAAGGCAAAACGTCCAACCAACTCCCGTCTCAATCTGGAAAAACTGAGTTCCAATGGCTTTGAACAGCTTCCTGCCTGGCAGAATGCCTTAAGCCGTTATCTGGAATATCTTAAAACAACTGGCGAGCTTTAAATCACGAAAGACCGACTGCCAGCTTTGGCTAAGCTGACCTTTCCATACAACTTGATCCTCTGACTTTGGACTTCTAAGTGATCAGGCAGTATTGGAAATTAGAACTAAGTAAAATGAACCGAGTAAATAGTGTGAATGAGGAATACCCTTTACCATTCACACTATTTTTCTTTTTGTACTCTGGCGTCAGCTGCAGTTTACAACAATACCTCCATATATCTTCGGAGTACATTCTCTACTCGAAACAGTCTGGCATACTCCATAAGCCGATTCAGATTTTTGTCTTTTCTGGAAACATACCTCTTAAGAGCGGAGCTAAAATCCTGTACTTCAATGGAACTTCTACTTCTAATTAAGTCGCAGATCGATCTTTCCAGGTCATACATCGGAATCAGATTGCCATTGTTGTCTTTCACAATAATCTTCCCCACATCCAGCAACTCTTTTTTAACTGTGTATGATTTACTAATTCCATCTGCTGTAAGACGATGCGTATTATATCCACTATAAATGGTAAAGGTATGAACGATTGGTTCTCTGTCTGTCAGGCCGTGATAGTAAAACGCTTCATCATGGGAAAAAACAGCATGAGGGCACCTCTGATGCAGAACATATAATTCGTCCCTCGCAGAATAGATTCCACGACTTACAGGCTCCAGCCCATTCTCATGGACATATTTATAGAATTCATATTTTGAAACACCGGATTGTTCTGCAATTTTCGGTGTCAGATAATCGTGATTTTGAAATAATCTTGCCATCTCATTCATGGAATCACCATCCTTTCGTGCTCATATTGTATTCGTAATATGCACGATAGACGAACGCCATCAACTGTGTGCTTCTCTTCTTTCTACGTTAGACGTACCGTATTGGTTATCAAACTAGGGCGAATACCCCATGGCTTGCCATGGGTGTAAATGTCAACTGAAAAGTTGCGTAATTTTCGGTTAAAAAGTTGACAGTTGCTGATGAGAACAACTGCTAAATATTCAATAACTTTTTTGTGCTTTGTCGATAACCACATTGATCGTGATGTGACCATGTTATACCTTGGAGGATTGCTGTCCCCTTCCTTCTGTCTAGTAAATAAAATATCCTTTCATTTTCATCAGAAGTCAGTCTGACTTTTAATACGTAATCACGTATGGTATAATAGTCATGTAAGGAGAAGAAGATGACGGACAAGAAATTGCTTAAACTATTGGAGGCAAATGGCTGGGTTATCGTTAGTACACGTGGATCCCATCATAAATTACAGCATCCTGACAATCCACAAACCATCATCCTTCCTGTTCATGGCAAAGACATGAAAAAGGGCTTGGAATCAAAAATCTTGAAGCAGGCAGGTCTGAAATAAGCCCTATCTTCCTTCATCTTTTCCATTATTACGGAGGCATGCACTATGTTATTTATGTATCCCGCTTATTTCCACAAAGAAACAGATGGCTACTGGGTTGAGTTTCCAGATCTCGATGGCGTCTATTCCCAAGGAGATAATTTCACTGAAGCCTACAAGAATGCTCAAGAAGCATTAGAGTTATATCTTTCAAGCACAGTTGCTGAAGGTAAAGATTTAGCGCACTCTTCTGAAATGGATTCAATAGATTCTATTGAAGATGGATTTACCAATGTAGTGTCTGTTGATTTTGATCCATACAAAGATTTGAACAAATCGGTTAAGAAAACCTTATCTATTCCCTCTTGGCTTAACGATAAAGCATTATCAATGGGGCTTAACTTTTCCAAAGTTCTTCAGGAGGCTCTCCTGGAAAAAATTACACAATAGCATTCTCGTACGGCAATTTTCAGGTTTTATAACTTGAACTCCCGATAATTTTATTACTTGCAGCAGAACTTTGTTTCGTGAATCAAAGTACAGGAAAAATATTTCCGGATAAATCCAATATTCTTTACCTGAACAATTCATCAAAACCGATAAATGGCCGGAAACACCTTTAAAGAACGTGTTTCCGGCCATTTTGCTTTTCACCAAACAGGTGTAAATCGTTCATCATTCCTGTACAACATTGTACAAAAGCGACGAAAAGTGCAGCTACTGCCAAAATCAGGGGGGAGAAACACTTAGGCTTCTCTCACCCCTTTTTTATAGGTTTGACGCACTTTCCGTCTTAGGTTTTTGGAAGCACAATCCTCATTTATGTATTGCACAGACGCTTATGGTAAACAAAAAATGCCCTCGCATTTGTCAATCGTGCAGAATTTTTAAATTCCAGGATAGAAGGTGGAAAACGCCCCGCTAAACCGCAAATCGTTTAGTGAGGCGTGTGTGTGTTTAATGCATTAAGTTGATACTTTTAGACCTGATAAAGTCACAATGGCAAGAAAATAAAGATGAAATTTCAATCCATAATTATGCTTCTGTAGCAATTTATTTTTGATAAATACAGTTATGCTGGTCTATTTACATCTGGCTGTGAATCTTTTGAATATGTTCAATGGATGTTCCTAAAATCCCTGCGATATATGCAGTCTCCCGTCCACCCATTCGGAAATAGTTACGAATTGCCTGATTCGTATTGTCTTTCACTTTTTTTCAGCATCGACTTTTGCACGTTCAGTCTCATCTTTTGCATCGGCTTTTACACGCTCAGTCTCAGCTTTTGCATCGGCTTTTACACGCTCAGTCTCAGCTTTTGCATCGGCTTTTACACGCTCAACTTCTGCTTTTGCTTCGGCTATTTCCTTTTCTGTAGCTTCTTCAACCATTTCTTCAACTATTTCATCAAGCAGTTCTTTGAAAGCACTTGTCATAATTTTTCGTCCTTTCTTCTTTTTTTTGAGGAGAGTTTCTACTTCACGTAAAGCAGGCATCTTGATTTTGTCTGGATCTGTACAGCGAAGGTCACGCATCAGGTCACCAAGTGGGTCATTGCCATCCTACAACGCGTCGACCACATATAGGTGAGAATGCGTGCTGCGAATTCTTCTTCCGTGCTGATTGTCAATGACTTTACAGATTTCGTAAAGGACAACTGGATCGCTGTCGAAAATTTTTTCCTTGGTATCTGTCCAGTACCGCTGATTTGTAATGAAGATGACCCAGGTATGTTTCAATTCACTATATTCCTGGCCAGAACGAAGGCTGGCTTTGATCATGAACGAACTGTAAGTTTCAAGTCTCGCAAACGAAAGAGGAGGTGACATCTGAAATTCAAGGTTGTACTTCTGGCCATCGCCATCGATCGCAACTATATCCATAACCGCAGAGTGGGCGCCAAGCTCTTTTAGATCTTTCTGGTACCTGACTGAGACCACGATTAATCCTGGCTTTTTGAGAATTCTTCGCAGGATTGTCTGAACAATCTCAATTTTCTGCTTCTTTGTGCAGTTGCTGAAAATCGCACGATTGAACACATCGTCACGAAAGCATGCTTTCGCAAGCAATTGGTTGATTTTTTGTTGGCGAAACAGCTCTTGATTTAGAACTGCTTCTGTTTGTTTTAGTAGGTTCTTCATGATTTTTTCTATCCTTTTGACCAATGTCATTAAGTTAAGTAAGCTCAGGCTTCTAGCCGTCAGTTCTCTGATGGCGAGAAGTCTTTTTCGTTTTTGTAGGCCATTTTAGACGTTTTCGAAAAATGGACCAGTTTCATACACTTCTAAAAATTTCTTCAAATTTCAAAAATGCAATCCGAATCAGATAGTTGACAAATCGGCGACGCTGCGCGGCCGCGGAGCGGCCAATTAGGTGAGGGTTTTGAAAGGACCT
>CAJTLE010000051.1 GCA_910577085.1 uncultured Allobaculum sp.
CAATTATCTCTTTAGGACAACTTTTTGACCATTAAATGTTTTTGTTTTTTAAGTATGCACAAAAAAAGCCAAATCATCTTAAACTGACGATTTGGCTATCTAAAATGTCGTTAACCGAATGGCATTGGTATAAAAATATGAATTTTGGAAAGATTGAGGGCAATCAGGCCTGTTCGTTCATGGATTATCCATCCTGACCATTCGAACAAGCGATTTTCCATGAAAAAAGCCCCGTTTTCAGGGGCTTGTATGACTAGTTCTTTTTGGTCAGTTCGTTCATTGCATCATCAACAGTCTGTTTGTCGATTTCCTTTTCTTCAGGCTGTTGGGCTTCCTGAGGAACAGGTGGAACTTCGGTACTGGATTCACTGACAATTTCGGTATCAATGACGGCAGTGTTTGGATCCGTGATGGTTCCATACTGCATCAGGTTGTTGATTTCTTCATTGGTCAGAGTTTCGTGTTCAAACAGGTTGTGCGCGATCAGATCGAGCAGATCACGGTTTTCCGTGAGGATGCGTTTGCAGTCTTCATGACAGGAGTCAACGATCGAGCGGACTTCCTTATCAATTTCAGAGGCAACACCAGCGGAATAGTCGGATCCTTTGGTGTAGTCACGGCCTAAGAAGACGTTGCCTTCTGGATCAGCGTACTGGATTGGACCTAAAGAGGACATACCATAAACGCGGACCATGTTTTTGGCAATTGCGGTGAGTTTTTCGATATCGTTGACAGCACCGGCAGAGATTTCGCCAAAGACAAGTTCTTCAGCGGTACGACCACCTAACAGACCTGTGATCTGAGCAACCATTTCGGATTTGCGGTGGAAGTATTTCTCTTCACGCGGAGTCATCAGGTTGTAGCCGCCAGCTTCTCCACGTGGGATGATGGTGACTTTCTGAACGATATCCGCATCTTCAAGTTTCAGACCGATAACGGCATGGCCGGCTTCGTGGTAGGAAACGAGCCATTTGTCTTTTTCGGTGTATTTCTTCGATTTCTTGGCAGGACCCATCATAACGCGGTCGATGGCTTCATCCAGGTCTTCCTGGGTGATTTTTGATTCGTGGTTACGAACAGCCAGAATCGCACCTTCGTTTAAAACGTTGGCCAGATCCGCACCAGAGAAGCCTGGGGTACGCTGGGCAAGGTTTTTCAGCGAGATGGTTGGAGCCAGAGGTTTATTGGCGGCATGAACTTTTAAGATTTCTTCACGACCACGGATATCTGGCAGGTTAACGGTAACGTTCCGGTCAAAACGGCCTGAACGACGTAAAGCAGGGTCAAGAACGTCTGGACGGTTGGTTGCGGCAATGACAACGATACCGGCATTGTCGGTCATACCATCCATTTCAACGAGCAGCTGGTTTAAGGTCTGCTCACGTTCATCGTTTCCGCCGCCCATACCAGCGCCGCGCTGACGGCCGACGGCATCGATTTCATCGATAAACAGAATACATGGTGCATTTTTCTGTGCGTTTTTGAACATGTCACGCACACGGCTTGCACCCGTACCAACGAACATTTCAACGAAGTCCGAACCGGAAATCGAGAAGAATGGAACGTTGGCTTCACCGGCAACCGCTTTGGCAAGCAGAGTTTTACCGGTTCCAGGAGGGCCGACCATCAGAATTCCCTTCGGAATGTGGGCGCCCATCTGGGTGAATTTCTGTGGGTTTTTAAGGTAGTCGATAATTTCTTTGACTTCTTCTTTTTCTTCCTCGCAGCCGGCGACATCTTTAAAGCGGGTTTTGACGTTGCTTTCGATGCGGGCACGGGATTTGGAGAATTCAAAGGCTTTGTTTGCCCCGGTTCCACCGCTCATTTTAGAGAGCATGAAATAGAAGAGCAGTCCGATCAGCAGCAATGGCAGCAGCTGAGCGAGAATGTTCATCCATAAGTTTCCACTCGATGGATCGGTGACAGTAATGCTTCCGCCGCCCTTTTCCAGGGTGTCGGTCAGCCATTCCATGTTCGCGTCCGTGTTGGGGACGATGACACTGTAAGACTGAGTTTTGCCATTGAGTGTATAGTCACCCTCAGCCTTGATAATGTTTCCAGAGATGTTCAAAGACGAGTTGTCAAACTCCGCCGTTTTCGCAATGTTCTGGAACTGCGTGTAGTTCATTCGATTGACAGAACCCTGAGTCGAAAACAGAATCAGGGACATCAGAATGACGATAATGAACAGGGTTGGCAAATAATTCAGCCATTTTTTCATGTTTTATTCCCTTTCCAGAAAAATTGGCAGCTTAAGCGTAGACTTCCGGTTTCAGTACGCCGATATAAGGCAGGTTGCGGTAACGCTGGTTGTAGTCGAGGCCATAGCCGACAACGAATTCATTCGGTACGGTAAAGCCAATATAATCTGCCTGAATATCAGCCAAACGACGCTCCGGTTTATCCAGTAAAGCGACAATTTTTACATCGTTTGCGCCTTTGTTATAGAAAAGTTTCTTGACTTCGCGCAGGGTGCGTCCTGTATCGACGATATCTTCGACGATCAGAACATTTTTGCCTTTTGATGACAAATCCATATCCTTATCAATTTTGACGTCACCAACAGAATCTGTTCCCTGATAGCTTGATACAGAAATGAAGTCAATTTCGATTGGATGCCTGAAATATTTAATCAGCTCAGCCATGAAAGGGACGGAGCCTTTCAGCAGGCCGACAACAATTGGTGTAATGTGTCGGTCTTCATAGTCTTTTTCGATTGCTGCAGCAAGTTCTTTGCAGCGGTTTTCGATCTGCTCTTCGCTCAGAAGGACACGATCGATATCGTCACTGATAATTTTTGACATGTGTTTACCCCTCGTTATTCCATTTGGTTATGTGTGCAATTTTAACATATGCATCGAGGCGTTTTCCATAAAGTGCGATGGGTCCGCCCCGGCAAATGTAACAAAAAGAATGCCCTTTCTTCCCTCGATCAGCGGGTTAAATACCCGTTCAACCGCCGGAATTTTCCGGTCAATCCAGAGCCGGTTGAGCTTTTTGGTTCCAAAACGCATCTCAATGGCATCATCCGGTTTCGAAAAACGGATGAAAAGTGGAAAGTCAGATTCATCCACCGCAAAAGAGTCAATCCTGCGGCCATGTTTCGAAAACCTCCATGGACCCCATTGATAACCGGCCTGCATCAGTCCTTCAAGCTGATCTTTAGAATCGACATAAAAGCTGATCCAGCCTGCAGGTGCAATATAGACTTTGTTGTTCACAACCTGCACATTGATTTTGTCACTTCCACTTCGCATGGCCAGGGAAAGTACAGGTCGCAAAGTGAAGGCGTTCAAAGAAGTGAAGGAATTCAAAGAAGAAAGAATCGATGCTTTTTGATCAGTCTGCACACATGCAGATGGTGTTTTTGTTTTCTCCTCTTTGCGATGGGCTTGAATGCCCTCGGCCAGAGGAGAGTCTTCTCCATTTTTTTCTTCCTTTTTCATATATGAAACAGTTTTATCATTTGAAAAAGCAGAAGGCCCGGAAATCAGCATGGAGTGATACAAAGATCCGAAATATGGCTCGCTCGTAAGCGTCTGCATCGAACCGTGACCAAGCTTTTCAAGCAGATCGATCATGAAGACTTTAGAGTGATGAACACCTGTAGCCATGGCAATCTGTTTTTCTAAAGCCAGCCAGCCCAACTCACTTTTCTGCATGGCCTGAAAATCATTTTCCAAAGCCAGTTTTTCAGCCTGGGCATGCATGGCGGCAAGGGCCTGGTTATCGGCAGCCATCTTTTCGAGCCATTTCTGGCGCTGGTCAGAAGAGGCCGTTTCGATCAGAGAATGGCGAAGCTGATTGCGAAGGTAAGCATTGGAAAAGTTGCTTTCATCCAGACCATAGACAATTCCATGTTCATCACACCATGCCTGAAGACTGGCCTTGGAATGGCCCAGAAGCGGGCGAACGAGCTCAAACGAGCCAAATGGACTGCAGGATTCCAGCCCGTAGCGTTCAGGTGTCAGGCTGCGGTTTTTTTGCATCATCCAGGTTTCAATCGAATCATCCTGCTGATGTCCTACATAGATCTGCCTGGTGCCATAAAGATGTCCGATCTGCTTGAAAAAGGCATAGCGAACCTCTCTTGCCCAGCCCTGAAAATTGCCTGCAGTTTTGGAATAGACAGGATGCAAAATCCAGAGCGGGCGGTTATGTTCTTGGGCCCAATTCCGGACAATCAACTCATCCCGACCACTGCTCAAACGCTTGTGATAATTGACATGGGCAATGACATAGTCGATCTCATGGGCTTCCAGCCAGGCAAGTAATGTCATCGAATCCGGGCCGCCGCTGACAGCTGCGACAACAGGGCGTTTGTTTTGGGGTGGAAAACAAACAGGAGATGAATGGTCTGCCAGATCTGCAGTAAGAGAAGAGGCAGGTTCTGAAGACGATTTGGTTAAAAAAGCAGGTACACTGTAATTTTCCTTATGCATACTCGATCATTGTAACAGCCAGAATTGCATGAAAATTAAAAAAGCGGTCTTTTGTCCAAAGACCGCGTGAAATCAACAGGCAATGTGAGAATTCTGACAGAAAACGATCCGTCTGAAGATCTTTTTTGGCAGAATTTTTCGTCTTTTGTGACTTTTTAACGATATTTTAAAAACTGACATTAATGATGTCGGTTAAGGTGAGAAACTAGAAGGCGATCAAAACCAGTCCTTAATGCCGGGCTGGTTTGTGACGACCCAGTCTTTCCAGAACCCAGATATCCGGATTGTCGGGAATCTGGATTTCACAATGCAAAGACTGTTTGAGCAGATCGGAAAAGCCATAACACGAAGCCAGACCGCCGGTCAGCAGGACCGGATGGCTGAGCACCTGTTCCATGACTTCAGGTCCTTTGCGGCAGACAAACCGTGAGGCTTCATGGGTAATCCGGCGCAAAACCGGTTCAATGCAGCCCCATAAATCCGCTGCTCGAAAGCGGATCTGGACATATTCGTTATGCTGGTTGAGCCCTGTAACTGAGAGAACCGGATTGCGGCCCTGCTTTAAGGCATTGGAAACTGCTTCTTTGAGGGCACAGGCATCTTCTGAAGAGATCAGGCACTGGAACACCCGGGTAATCTCACGGGAAATGGCTTCATCGATTTTCAGACCGGCTAATGGCAGTGCATGGTAGTCAAGTACCTGCTGATCACTTGTCGTGATGAAGTGAATCAGGGAAGCACCGGCGTGAATGTGAAAGGCCGGAGTGGAATCGACGGGTTCAAGAGCCGGGACTAAAGAGACTTTGGATAAATGAAACGGCCGCATCAGCCGCTGCCATTCTTTTTCCCGTTCTTCATCCAATGGCCCATAAGAAAGAACGCCCGCTCTTGGTACTAACAGATAACGATCGGCGGGCGCCTGGGTGAAAAGATCCTTGATCAATGGAGCCGGATCTGCTTTGATTTTCTCTTTATTAAAAGGATAAATGAGTCGGTCGTCGCCCTGCCAGGACTGCTCGAGAGCTTTTTCTCCGACCACCTGGGGACGTTTGGCCAGCCGGCAGGAGCGTACGGAAACTACCGATCTGGTTTTGGGATCATACATCCGGGTCATGTGAGCACCGGGATCAATCAGATAACTGCTTTCAAACATACACGTCCTCCCGCCATTTGGACTCCTGTCTCTATATCAGACTTGAGCAGATTCTGGCCGTATGAATCGATCTGGTCTGATTCATGGCTTGATTCATCAGCCGGATTTATGGCCTGATTCCTGTGTCAGATTGAAGAGTGGAGTTTTTGCCATTGTAACAAATATTTGGACTGGCTTTGCGGGGCATTCAGGATTTTCCAGATCGAGAGCAGAACAGCCAGGCTCAGACTGCAGACTTTGGACAGGGAAAACTTTCACAACAAGCCTCTCAAGCATCTCTAAACAGGGAAATCTGGCATCAAAAAAGGTGCTCTTGTACAAGAGCACCCAGTCAAGGTTCTTCGTTTTCAATCCGAAATGGAATCCGTCAAAATCAATTGAAGTCAGCCAGCCTTAAAAGCCCTGCCGCCATGTGAGCGTGAGGACGGCTTCGGTGCACATCCAGGCTAAAGCCAGTGAAAGCATAAACACCAGCAGATTGACTTTGGCCATGTTGTGAATCTTGCAGAACTTCGCAAAGTCCACACAGGTTAATGCATAAAAGGAACAGGCGAAAAAGGCCGCATAGACAACGATATATAAAATCCAGTCAACAGAGATCACAGGCCGATCTTTCCTTTCCAGACAAACGGATATTTTTCCTTGAGGGTTTCACAGGCATCTTCGAGCACTTCGTCATCGACTGAAAAGCCCATCAGACAGCTTCCCGATCCCGTCATCATGACACGAACCAGGCCGGCATCCTGCATGTCTTCTTTCATCTGAGCCAACTCTTCAATGGCCGCAAATGCCTGTGGTTCAAAGGCGTTGGTCATGGTCTGATACAACAGACCGATATCGCGTTTGCGCACAGCATCCTGAACAATGTCGATATCTAAAGGACGAGGCTCAGAAGCGTCAAAGTTGGCAAAAGCCTGCGCGGTGGAAATGCCCTGTTTGCCCTGAACAAGCAGTACCGGAATGGACCAGTCCACTTCCAGATCGGTTACCCGCTCACCAGCACCCTGCACACGGGTAAAGTCATTGTGCAGACAACAGGGGACATCGGCGCCGATTTCAAAGCCGATTTCCTCAAGCTGGGGCAGAGAAAGCTGTAAATCTTCCAGCTCATCGAGCGCCCACAGTAAAGCCGCGGCATCGGCAGAGCCACCGCCAAGGCCGGCCTGCATCGGGATGACCTTGGTCAGGTGAATGGTATAATGCTCCTTCAATCCATGCTTGCGCAAAGCTTTCAGGGTATGAGAGAGCGTATTGGAAGGTGGCAGCAGTTCGTTGTCACAGAATACTTCATCGATTTCTTTGCCATTGGGTTCCAGTTCGATTTCATCACACAGATTGACCGGTGCATTGACCATATCCATCTCGTGCTTGCCATCCTCACGGACCCCTAAGATGTCCAGAGCCAGATTCACTTTGCCATGGGCTTTGATTTTCATGCCTGACCCTCCTGTTTCGATTCATTGGTTTCGTCTTGATCGGCTGCATCCTGCCATGTCGGTTCCAATCTGGTCAGACTTTCATACAGCCGTAAAAAATCTTTGACCTCAAGCTGTTGGGCGCGGGTGGCTGGTTCAATGCCGGCATTCTCTAACAAAGCCAGTGCTTTGTCCTTGCTTTCCAGCCAGGTCTGTAAATTATTGAGTAATGTTTTGCGGCGCTGAACAAAGCAGGCTTTGACCAGGGCAACAAAACGGGATTCATCAATTTTGGGCTGATCCGTGCGGAAGGTAAACTGCAGCACCGTACTGCCAACGTTTGGCGATGGCCAGAAGACGTTGCGGTTGACATCCATGACCCGCTTGAGATTGCAGCGGTACTGGGTAATGACGGACAGCGCGTTGTATTCTTTACTTCCTACTTTCGCCATGAAGCGGTCAGCCACTTCTTTTTGCATCATGACAGTAATCGCTGCAATGGGTTCATTGGCTTCAAACAGCTTGAACAGAATTGGCGTCGTGATGTAGTAAGGCAGGTTGGAAGCAAAATAAACGGGCGTATGACTCTGGGCGAATGGTTTTAACAGTTCGTTGACATCCACTTCCAGAAAGTCTTTCTGAATGATTTCAAGATGATCACTGGCGATTTCTTTTTCCAGAATGGGTGGAAAACGCGGATCAATTTCAAAGGCGATCACGCGTTTGGAATACTCACACAGAAACTGGGTCAGTGCGCCAATGCCGGGTCCGATTTCAATGACAACCCCATCGGGATCAAGAACCGCAGCTTTGGCAATTTTATCGACGACCCCGGCTTCGACAATAAAGTTCTGACCAAAGCTTTTCTTGGTGGACGCATTCCAGGTTTCCTGAATCTGCCGGGTCCGTTTTTTGGAAGCAATTGGATTTTCAATCATAAAATTTCCTCGATCGCATTACGCGTAATGCCTAGCTGATTGAGTCGTTTAAAACAGGTTTTGGCGTTGCATTTGCCAATATGAAAAGCATCGGTGACTTTCTTTCGTCTGGCTGCATCACCAATCAGACCCAGCGAGATAAACTCATCCCAATCGAGCGTATGTAAAGCATCATTAAAGGTCACTACGTTGGCCAGGCTTTCTTCAAGGTCTTTCTTGCTGGCATGCTCAACTCCGACTTTTTTATCGGTATGGGCAACCGAGCGGTCAATATAGGCATGCTTGACGCCAGGGATATGTCGTTCAATGACACTGCGAATATGCGCACCCGCTTTATCGGGATCGGTAAAGACAATGACACCCCGCGTTTTCTGTGCCTGGGCAATTCGTTCTAACGTTTCAGCGCTGACATGATCACCACCGGTTTCAATGGTATCGCAGTCAAAAAAACGCCGCAGGGTATTGGTGTCATTCTGACCTTCGACGACGATCATTTCCTGAATATGCACTAGAGATCACCATCCTTATAGGTAAATCCGGCTCCGCGGACTTCGTGAACATTATTGGCAATTAAAAAGGCTTTTGGATCAATCAGACCGACTTCCCGCTGCACTTTGGCATACTGACGGGTATTGATGACACACATCAAAACCGGCCGGCTCTGTTTGGACCAGGCGCCTTCACCCTGTAAGATTGTCACACCACGGGAGATATCTTCAAGCAGATAATCCTGAATCTCCGGCCATTTTTCGGAAATGATCATGACATTCATGGCGGATTCGGAGCCAAGGGTCTGAATCTGGTTGATCATGAACGTCATCGACATGACAGAAACCAGACCGACTAACACGGAATTGAGGCCAAAAACAGGCAGTCCGGAAAGAATGGTAATGGAGTCGACAATCATGACACATTGGCCGGTTGGAATGTGCAGGTACTTGTGCATCAACAAAGCCGGAATATCCATGCCGCCTGTGCTGGCGTTGACACGGAAAACCAGACCGAGTCCGGCACCGGTAATGATACCCGAATACAGAGCGGAAAGAATCGGATCAATATTAGAGAAAGGCGCTGTATCTAATGGGGAAAGCAGGGAAACAAAGAATGGGTAAATGAATGTGGAAAGGGCAATGGTTGCCGCAAATTTTTTACCCAGACACGCCCAGCCAAGAAAGAACAGGCCAATGTTGGCAAGATAGATGACCAGAACTTCGTTCCAGCCAAATAAGCCCCGTAAAAGAATGGCTACCGTTGTGACACCACCATTGAGGATGTCTTCCGGCAGAATAAAGAAGACCGTACCAACGGCCACCAGAAAGTTACCCAGTAAAATAGAAAACAGTGTTTTCCAGCTGAATTTTCGAAGAAAAGTCTGCATAACATCACCTCACGAATTATACCATGCACTTTGTACCGTCAATTTTCAGTCAGCCTGCCCGAATGAGCAGGGCACGACCCAGTGCATTTTCAAATCAATTTCAAGTAAATCTCAAAGACTGCTTTCAGACAGTCAAAGATACGCATCCGATCTTATAAAAATTAAAACATGATCAATATTGATAGAACAGATGGATGCCAGAATAGAAGATCAGAACAAGAATACGAAGATCAGAACAGAAGATCAGAACAGAAGATCAGAACAGAAGATCAGAACAGAAGATCAGAACAGAAGAAAGGAAACAGTGATATGAAGATTGAAGACAATACCATTCTCATTGCACCCAGTGCGCTTCATCTGCGCCTGTATGAAGAGATCTTCAAACAGAAGGGAAGCTGCCTGAATATTACGGTGCTCTCCCTTGAAGCCTATCTCAACCGCAAACTCCATAAACCAAAACCTTCCACCGCCAGTCTGCTCTATGACTATGCGGCGGCTTTAGACTCGCTGCCCAAAGACAACATGTTTTATGGCTCACGCAAGGACTATGACTTTCTGAAAGCCTGCCAGGATTTTATGGTGCTGGTCAAACTGTATGACATCAAAGACTTCCCGCAAAATGACCAGCGTCAGAAAGATCTGTACGCGATTATCGAACGGCTGATGCCCATCGAACTGTGGGTTGAAGAAGCCAAGACGCTGCCTTTTGAAGATGCCAGCCAGCTGCGCATTTTGAATACTGAAACCAATGATCTCAACCAGTACTGGGTCGATCTGCTCAAATCCAAAGGGGCTAAAGAACTGGGCGAGGCCAACCACCGTCACTTTTACTATTGGGCGGCTTCAAACCCCCGCAAGGAGATGGAAGTAGCCGCCGATGCGATTGTCGCCAACAAACTTCCGGCTGATTCCGTATTTATTGCGCTGGCCAAACCCGAAGAAAAATACGCCCTGGCGCAGGCTTTAGAATCCCGGCGGATTCCGTATACCTTTGTCAGCCAGCCAACAACATCTAAAGTGCTTGACTGCTGGAAAAGTGCCCTGCGCTATCTGGCCGAGCCCAATGAAAAGACGCGGATGGATCTGTTAAAAACATTCTTCCCGGTCAGCGGGTATGATCTGCGCCGTTATCTTGATCTGTTTGAGAATGCCGACAGCAATCTCTCTGAAATCCCGTATGTCGAAAATCCATTGATTTCTGAGCAGGATTATGCGGATCTGCAGGCACTCGAAATGCAGTGTACCCCATGGCGGACCAAACTGCGCGAAATTCAGTCATGGGATCTTACCTCCATCGAAGCGATCGGCCAGTTAATCATGGATCAGTTTCCCCAGCCCAGTGAAGATGATGTCCGGATTTTCGGCGGTGTTGTCGATGGCTGGAATCAGATCAAAGACCGCGTCAAAACGCGCGAAGATATCCATCTGTTCTTACGCTCGCTCGATGCTCTGCATCCATCCAGCGCCCTGCCGGAATTAAAAGGGGCCCTTATTGGAAACCGCGATCAGGTTTCCAGTCTGTTTGACAATGTCTTTTATATTGGGGCTGATGCTTCCAATTTCCCGGGCAACAGTGTCAGCCATGGTGTCTTTGGCGAAGACTATCTCGAACAGCTCGATTTTCCATCCCTGGAATCGCGAATGAATGCCAAGCTGGAGCAGCTCAAAAGCGTATTCATGGGACCCCAGAGCGTTTATTTCCTGACGCCGCAGTCGGACTATGAAGGCAAGAGTGTGGAAAACAGCCATGAACTCAATACCTGGCTTGAAGTGCTCCCTCAGTTTAAAGTCAGTGCGGAATCCAGCATCAACCAGCGCCCGTCTTTTCAGATGAACACGATGAAATCGCAGACGCTTTACGAAAAGCCCGACAGCCCGCTGACCACCGGTGTCAGACAGCTGCAGGCGTATGAAGACTGCCCGCTCAAAAACCTGCTGGAATATGGCCTGCATCTGCGCAAGCCGATTCTGGCCAAAGAGATTATCCGGCTGCAGGTCAAAGAAATTCTGCCGTTAATCATGCGGGATGGCTTTGACCGGTATGGCAAATCGTTCTATCAGCTCAGTGAAAAAGAAGTCGCTGATCTGGTGGATGTTCAGTTTGCGTTTGCCCGACAGATTTTCCCGGCCCGCAAACAGGAACTTGATACGCTGGCCGCCAAAACAACGGCTCAGATTGTCTGGCTGTTTGAAAACCTGGCCCCGCTTGCCACCCACATGAATCTGGATTTTGTTCAGGCGGACTATCACATGGACCGCAAGGAAGAAATTCAGGGCATTGAAATGCAGATTGAAGGATCGCTGACTCGCCATTCGGCTTCTCATGCGGCCTTTAACTTATATCCACCGGCCTCGCAAGGATTCTCGATGCTTGATCAGCCTTCCGCCACACTCGATCTGCGCCTGCAGCCAAAAGCCCAGGACCGCCCGGCGTTCTCGCTTTCCTATAACAAAGGCGCCCAGGCAACCGCTGTACCGATCACTTCGCAGGAAGCCAAAGAAAAGGGGCAGATGGAGTATCTCAAAGGGGCCATGGTTGCGCAGAATCTTGGGGTTCACACGGATCCCTTAGGCGGCTTTTTAAGCAAGAAAGTCCCAACCTATGAAGACAAGGAATCCAAAGTGCTCGCCCAGGCCGACCAGTTTGCCCAGAGCATCAAAGCCAATGACTTTATCCCGCTGCACAAGCCGAGTGCCTGTCAGTATTGCGCCTATAAGGCGATCTGCCGCAATGCGGCCATCGAAAGGAGTGTATAAGCATGGCGGATCTCAATTCTGTCTCTTCTGCAGCTGTGCCTGAAACTACATCAGCTCCTGCTCCAAAGCCCGAACTGAAATTCTCTCCGGCCCAGCAGGCAGTTATCGACTCCCGCAACAAGAACCTGCTGGTCAGTGCTTCGGCAGGCGCCGGCAAAACAGCGGTTCTGGTTGAACGCCTCTGTCAGCTGGTTTTAAAAGAGCGTATTTCCATCAGTTCGATTCTGGCGATGACCTTTACTGAAGATGCGGCCAGAGAAATGAAGACGCGGCTCAAGCAGCGGCTGATGCAGCAAAGCGGCGATCCATGGATCGACATGCAGATCTCGCAGCTGGAAACAGCCTCGATCAGCACGATTCACAGTTTCTGTCTCGACATCGTCGGCCGTTATTACTATCTCGTCGATCTTTCCTACTCGACTGCCACCCATGTGGATAATGGTCTGGCTGACCAGCAGGCTCTTGCCCAGGCGATTGAAGAGGGAATTGCTTCACTCGACCCGAAAGCCGGCGCTGCTTTGAGTGTGTATCTGGAAGCCTATTCGAAAACTGAAAAGGATCTGCAGGAAGTCCTGCTCAAGTTCCTGGAACTGGCCCGCTCCAAACCAGACTGGAAAGCCTGGATTCAATCCTGTGCTACAGCGGACGAGCGGATTGCGGATTTCTTTTACGACTGGTTTAAGATCCGCATTCAGGCTTTGATCGATATTTTTGAAGAGGTTGTTGAAAGAGTTGGTGAGATGAGCTTTTCCAAACAGCTCAAGCAGGATGAATACCTGACGCTCTTTAACGGCAAAATTCAAAAACTGGAACTTTGCCGCAAAGCGCTCGAAGAGAAAAATTATGTCGCGTTTGCCCATGCGTTTACGACCTACATTGAAACGACCGGCAAGTTTACCCCGACGATCAATAAACAGTCATTCAAAGAGATTCAGGCGGACTCCCGCAAACTGGAAGGCGAGATTGCCAAGAACCTGTTTACGCCTGATCAGTTCAAAGCGGCCAACGAAAGCACGATCGGTCTGCAGAAAACTTTTACTGATCTGGCCATCCGTGTGCAGGAACGGTTTCTGGAACTGAAAAAAGAAGCCGGCTTTATCGACTTCTCCGATATGGAACAATACGCCTGGCAGATTCTCCAGCATCCATCTGCTGCCAAGGAGCTGCGGGATAAGTATGAGCTGATTTTGATTGACGAATATCAGGATACCAACGATCTGCAGGAATCGATTATTCAGGCCATTGCCCGTAAAAATAATGTTTTCCGGGTAGGAGATATCAAACAGTCCATTTACCGTTTCCGTCAGGCCCGACCGGAACTGATGAAATATCATCTTGAGCACGTAGGTGAGCAGGATGAAGTCATTGCGATGCAGGAAAACTATCGTTCGACCAAAACGCTGATTGATTTCAACAACCAGTTTTTCAACCGGCTGATGAATATTGAAGGTCTGCCTTCACAGTTTTCCACGATCGACTTTGCCAAGCTGGGCACCCCTGGTCAAAGCGAAGGGGATCAGGCCAAGGTGCGCTTTCTGTTTACCGAATACGGTACATGGCTGGATCCGACCAGTAATAAAACGGATATCCGCAAGGCCAAGCCGATTCATAACAAGCACCGCTATGATCTGATTGCCCATGATATTGAACAGAAAGTCGCTTCCGGCAAGTATTCATATCGTGACATTGCGATTCTCACCCGTTCTTCGACACCCCATGATGAACTGAAGGATGTGCTCGACAGCTGGGGCATCCGTTCGATTCACCACATCCGCAAAGGCTTCTACACCAACAAAGCCATTCAGATTGTTTTGTCAGCCCTGCGCATGATTCAGGATCCGCGCAATGATATCGCCCTGATGGCGGCCTTATGCTCCCCGTTAACCGGCATTGAACAGCAGCAGGTTCTGCCTTTGCTTGCCGGACGTGAGCCAAACGAAAGTCTGTATCAGCGTCTTCGCGGCACTCCGCAGGGCTATGAGATGTTAAAACTCGTCCGTGATCTGCGCCCGCTCAAAGAAAAACCATTACCCGAAATGATCGTGGCACTGTATGGATACAACCAGTTTTATGAGCAGCACACGACTTCGCAGGATAAAACCAACCTCGACCTGCTTTTACAAAAAGCCGTAGAAGCCAGCGGTCTGATGGATCTGGACAGCTTCCTGGAATCGGCCACGCTGGAAGAAAATCTGGATAAGACCAGTGAAGCAATCCCGTTTGGTAAAGAAGAAGATGCGGTTCGCATTTCCACGATCCATGCCTCCAAAGGTCTGCAGTACAAAGTGGTGTATGTACTCAGTGATCAGAGCACCCGGGATATGGAAAGCGGCAACCCGATTGTCTTTGATGCGGATTTAGGTCTTGGCTTTGAGGGACTGGATGTGCATGGCCATCTCAAGTTAAAGAGTGCGCCGGCACTGGCGTTAAGTCAGAAACGCTTCATGGAAGAACTGCAGGAAAAGATGCGTCTGCTTTATGTAGCGTGTACAAGAGCGGAAAAAGAGCTGGTGTTTGTGGACAGCCTGAAAAGTGAAAACATGTATGACGGCCCATTGAATGTCTATGGCCTGCTTTGTTCCAAAGGGTTTACCAGCTGGTTTTTCAGAAGCTTCCACACGGATCTGAGTAATGATGTTGACTTTGAACTGGTTGGATCTCTTTATGACAGACCTAATCAGTCCGTCAGTTCGCGCAATCGCAAAGTGCGTCTCCAGCATTACCAGCTGCCAGTTTCCATCATCAGTTCGCAGACGGCCAGTGAATCCAAAAAGAGTGCCAGCTGGAAATCGGTCCGGACAAACCTGCCGGGAAACTCTCTGGAAGCAAGGGCAAGAGGAACACTGATTCATGAAATCACCGGTTCCATTGGCTATCCATACAAGAAAGATGAGATTGAAGATTTCGCAAAACGGGCAGGCATGAGCCTGGATGACAATGCCGTCGAGCAGATTCTCGCTCTCAATGACAATGAGCAATACCGTCTGTGGATGAACATGCCGCATCGGTTTGAGTGCCCGTATTGTGCAAAGGAAGACAATGCCTATGTGCATGGCTTCATGGACCTGGTGGTCGATCTGCCCGGTGAGACGGTCATTGTCGACTTCAAATCCGACAATGTGTTTGATAATCACACATTGTTAGAAAAATATCGCGGGCAGTTAGAAACCTACCGACGGGCGATGGAACAGATTCGACCTGATCAGAAAATCAGTGCCTGGATCTACTCTTTCACTCTTAAAGAGATGATTGAAGTTCGCTGATCGGATACCATAAACGGAAAATGAAAGCGTGGCTAAAAGCCCCGGAAATACGGCAGAAACCGCCTGAACCGCTAAAATAAGGGCTGAAAAGCGACAATTTCATCCCGTATTTTCAACATAATTTGCACAAATTGATTTTGGCATAAATTCTCCTTTATACTTGAAACTGTTTTTCGTGCAACACAGAGAATGAACATAGACTTAGAGGAGGAAAATATGTCATTTCTTGAAAAATGTTTCCATCTCAAGGAAAAGAAAACCACGGTTAAGACTGAGATCGTTGCCGGCTTAACTACATTCCTTGCGATGGCCTACATCCTGGGTGTTAACCCAATGATCCTGTCCGATGCAGGAATGGATGTAGAAGCTGTTTTCATGGCTACCGCCATTTCTTCAGCAATTGCCTGCTTCCTGATGGGCTTTTTGGCTAACTATCCAGTAGCTCTGTCTGCTGGTATGGGTGTAAACGCCCTGTTTGCCTACACTGTCTGCCTGGGTATGGGTTATTCCTGGCAGGCTGCTCTGGCTGCTGTATTTATTTCCGGTATCGTTTTCGTTGTGATTTCGGTTACTGGCATCCGTAAGAAAATCATCGACTCGATTCCTGTCCAGCTCAAACTTGCTATTGGTGCTGGTATTGGTTTCTTCATCGCCTTCGTCGGCCTGAAAAATTCCGGAATCATCATTGCCAACGAATCTACTTTCGTTGGAATCGGTGACCTGTCAGATCCAACGGTTCTGTTATCCATCTTCGGTGTCCTGGCTACAATCGTCTGCGTGGTTCGTAAAGTTCCAGCCGGCGTATTCGTCGGTCTGGTGATCACTGCGATTGCCGGTGTTATTCTTGGTCTTTGCGGCTTTGAAGGCATGCCTGCAATCAATGGACTTTTCACCACTCACTTCAACATGAGTGCTGCCGGCGCGTTCATGAGTGGATTTAGCGAACTGTTCGCTCACCCATTCAACGCTTTAGTGATTATTTTCTCTTTCTTATTCGTAGACTTCTTCGATACAGCTGGTACTTTGGTTGCCATCGGTAACGAAATCGGTCTGGTTAACGAGAAAGGTGAACTTGAAAATGCAGAACAGGCTCTGTTAGCTGACTCCATCGGTACTTGCATCGGTGCTGCTTTAGGTACTTCTACTGTAACCAGCTTCGTTGAATCTTCTTCTGGTGTTGGTGTAGGCGGACGTACTGGCCTGACTGCGGTTACAACGGGCGTCCTGTTTATCCTGTCCATCTTCATTTCCCCACTGATTCTGGGTCTGATTACCAATGCGGTTACAGCTCCTGCCCTGATCATTGTAGGTGTCATGATGGCTCAGCAGCTGCGCAGCATCCAGTGGGATGATCTGGTGATCGCAATTCCAGCGTTCATCACAGTTATCTCCATGATCCTGACATATTCCATCTCCGACGGTATTGCTTTCGGATTCATTGCCTACACAGTCGCAATGATTGCTGCTGGCAAAACCAAAGAAATTCATCCGACAGTATGGATCCTGATGGTGATCTTCGTGATCTACTTCGCTTCTCCATACTTCGCAATCTAAGTTCCAAGTCTATTCAAAACCGGTCTTCGGGCCGGTTTTTTTGTTGGCCAGAAAACATCTAAAACCGTGGATATGCAAAAAAGCCAGAACCGGGAAGTGGTTCTGGCCAGGGAAGGAAGGAAAGCAGATGTTTTTCATCTGTAAGACGTATATCGGATTGTCAGCAGGTCTTTATCTATGGCTCCAAATTAAAGAGCTGCTGTTGTTTTTGTTGCAGAGGAAGTTGTATCTTCCTGGTTTTTGTTCTGGTTATTCTGACCATTCTGTGTGTTCTGGCCATTCTGGTTGTTCTGAGACTTTTTGCTGGAACGGCCCTGTTTCTGGCTGCCGGCGTTTCCGTTTTCGAAGTTGCCTGGCATTTGAGGGCGTTCGCCATTGCCGAAGTCAAAGTCTTCCGGCATCTCTGGACGCTCACCATTGCCAAAATCGAAATCTTCTGGCATTTCAGGACGTTCGCCGTTTCCAAAATCAAAGTCTTCTGGCATTTCCGGACGCTGGCCGTTTTCAAAGTCACCAGGCATCTGGCCGCCGCGGCCGCCAAAATCACCGCCTGGCATACCACCGCGCATGGTCTGAATGTTTCCAACGGTTGTCAGACCTTCTTCAACAGTGAAGGATTCAACGAGTTCGCCATCGAGGCAGAGTTCAGCATCCGATCCAGCTTTGAGATCTTTGCAGGAAAGAGTCAGAACAGCACTTGAAGCATTGCCACCTGGCATACCACCCTGTCCCATTTCTGGTCTGGCATTCTGAGGATTGTTTTTGGTGGCAGAATCAGTCGATTCAGAAGAGTTGTTGGTCTGGTCTTTGGCTGGTGCCTGAGTTGCTTCACTTGTCTTATCTGTTGTAGCAGAAGAAGTGTTGCTCGATGGGTTGTTGAAGGTCAGAATGGTCTTGCCGCCCTGTTTGAGCTCCAGCTTTTTGAAGGAAGTGCTGGCGTTGATCATGACAGTATTCTGAGCAGCATCGGTTGGTAAAGTAGCTACAGCGGAAAGACCAACAATGGTGCCGCCGCTGATCTTGAACTGGGCGTTGTCTTCATCAAAAGCACCTTCTGGTGTTTTTAAAGCCACAACGTTAAGCGTACCGCCTTCCAGATACAGGTTGCCATTGGCATCCAGACCATCATTGGAGGAGGAAACAACATTTAAAGTTCCCCCTTTAACGGTCAGATCGTTACCGGCATTGATGCCATCATCGGTGGCGTTGATGGTGAAGGTTCCGTTTTCAATGGTCAGATCTGCTTTGGATTCGATGCCTTCGTTTTCAGTTGTAATGCAATGCCATTCGGTTAAGCGGATAAAACCATGATTTGATTCACAAAAACTGAATACGGCCAGTGCCAGGTCCAGAAAATGCTCGAACCAGCTGAATAATCGACTTAAATTAAGGTCTGTCAGGTCTG
>CAJTLE010000052.1 GCA_910577085.1 uncultured Allobaculum sp.
GCGGGGCTTAGATAAGGATCTTGTATCTTAACCCTTCTCCCGCCGGCTAATGCCGAACACTGTTCGCAGACAGGGATGTAACCGTTTTATCCTATCAGGGATAAAACAACCTCATTTAACGAAGGGGTTCTGGTACTTCAACGACACCGGCTCAGGAAAAACTCACCGTGTTGTATGCAAACCGAAATGAATATAAGCCAGGCGAAAAAGCCATCATCCTCCTGGTCTATGATCCATCAAAGGACGATGGTCAGTCTCCAAAATGGCAGATGACCAGTAAAAAACTTGAAAGCGGCGAAAGCGGACTTTTAACCAACGAGAATGATTTCAAGGAAGAAACAGCTGAAATGACAGAAGGAAAATCCTCAAAGTACGTTGAGGTCACTTCGGATGAGCCAGCCCTTGTTTCGGTTTCCTGCACCTACAAAGGAACAAAATACTCCTTTGAGTTAACCTTCAAAGAAGATGCAAAATCCAATACTACAAATTCAGATAAAAAGGGGAACGAAGTTCCTATGCTCCCTTCAATAAATGAGTAGAATTTGTCCTTGGAGGGATAAAATGTACTCACTCCTGCCTGCGAACAGTGTTCGGCATTAGCCGGCGGTCGAAGGGTTAAATTGAATGGTGATCCAAAGCCTTGTCTTTTGGACTCCACTCTGAATCTTCAATCTTATCTAAGTCCCGCTTTACGCGCCGCACTTTCCGGGGAAAGTACAGCTTGTAATTTTAAGGGGCATACCCCAATCTCGCAGAATTGGTCCCCCTCAAAGCCCGTCCGGTGCGGTACAGGCCTGAGTTTTAAGAAACCCGAAGATTTCACAAAACAGCTCCGGCCGGGCTTGATGAAAGCTCGGACAGTCATTATGGCTGTCTATTTATTTGTTTACTTGGTTAGTTTGGGAGTTATGGTGTTACTTGTTTTACTTCTTGTTTTGTTGCCTGCTGATTCTTTAACTGCTCGATTCTCTCTTCATAAAGCTTCATAAAGCTTCTTAATGCTCTCTCGGGGAGTCCATTTGGTGATTTCCGGATGATTCTCATAAATCCATACAAGATTGGACGCCGCATTGATATCGGCGTTCATTTCTTTGTGTACAGGACAAAACGCCTTTTCATGAGCTGATTTGTCGCGGGTAACTTTTGCTCCGCAGATGTGGCAGTACTGGGAACTGTAGGCCTGGTTGACATACGAGACTCCGATCTCCTTCAGGCCGGCTTTGTATTCGATTCTCTCCTGCAGGACACCATACATCCATTCCGAAAGCAGGCGGTTCATTCGCTTATACTTGCTGGCCGCCCCTCGGATATCCAGATCTTCCATCACAATATGACCAATATTCTGATCTGTCTTCAGGACCAAAGCGATTTCTTCGTTGATCAGGCATTCCAGGTGGACCTGGATCTTTCTGGACTGGCGGGCAAAGGACTTTCTACCGCGGGTATTGTTCTTTCTGATCCTTTCTGCTTTGCGCAAAAGCGAGTATGTTCGTTCTTCGCAGGCTTTCTTTTCCTGAGGGGCAAGATCCGGTTTTTTAGATGCACACTTCTCCAGGCCAGCCTGCTTTAAAAGATTTTTTCTTCGATCCCGCATCCGGTTTCTCTGAACTCCTCGGGCACTCAGAAAATCAGAAGCAGGATAAAAGCATTCTTTGTAAGTTCTTTGGTCTAAAGTTTCAGCCGCCTTGCTCTTCTTTTTGAGCAATGCCTGCTTTTTATCTTCAGTTTTCTTCTTTTTAAGTTCAGCAGACAAAATATTATTGGAAGTGCTGAGCAAAGAAGTAATTCCAGCATCTACGCCAACGTTCTTCTCTGACTTGGAAGGATGGTTTCTTACTTCGACAAGTCTCTGGAAGACCAGGCGGTTTTTTTCACGGTTATAGAGCACAGTGAGGTTGCCTCTGGTCTTTTCTTTTTTGGATGTATAGAAAATCCCCCGAAGTTTGACTTCAAACGGCTCCTGGTTTCCTAACCCCATCAGCTGAATGATGGTTGTATTCTCTTCATGACGGATTGTATAACCGTTTTTATCAATTTTCATCCAGCTGCCTCTGTTGGTATGAACTGGTTTATGGTACTGTCGATATCTTCTTGCCGCATGGGTGAGAAGCCGGTGGATTCTGGCAGGATCGCATTTTTTCAGACGGCCAGCGATATCTTTATTGGAAATCTCCAGAGATTCAAACCGATGATTCCAAAGGATTGGTTTAAAAAGTGAAGGCGTTTTGACCACGTAAAAAACAACTGAGGATTCCTGGGGATTCATCTTATACTTCGTATAGAGTTCATCCTTGATTCGGCGAATAATCTCTTCATCCATAAACTTACGGCTTGCGATGATATACTTCATAGCGGATGTCCAGAGCGTCTGTACAATCCAAATTCTGGTGAGCATTTCTATACCGAAGACAAAGTAGAAACGATCAATCTGATTGGTGCGGGCTGGATCTATGAGGGCGTAGGCTGGATTGGCTCATCGACTGATGATTCGGTTTACCGTCTGTACAATCCAAATTCCGGCGATCATCATTACACAATGGATGAAGATGAAAAGGATGGACTGGTTTCTCTTGGATGGAAGTATGAAGGCGTAGGCTGGAAATCTTCAACCAGTTCAAAAGCGGTACCGGTGTATCGTCAATACAACCCGAACGCCAAAACCGGCAGCCATAACTATACAACCAGTGCATCCGAAGCCCAGTATCTGGTTTCCGTCGGCTGGAAAGACGAAGGAACTGGCTGGAAAGCTCTGCGCTGACAGGGGTTGTGATATAAGCGGTAAACAGGAATTCGGTCAAACAGAGATTTAAATAAGATTTTTCTAAAGAACAGGACGATAGTCAAGGTCTTTGTTTGTGGTTAGAAACCTCTTCCCAGATTAGATTCGGTGATTGAGGTCCATATCTATTTGTTTTTAGAGCTTGAAGTCTCCCTGGTGAGGATTCAAGCTTTTTTATGCGCTTTTGGCACCCACATATTCTGATCGTGTTTAATCAGTTACGGATTTTTCAGGGGATTCTTTTGCGTGCAGCTTTCGAAATTCACTGGGTGAAATCCCATAGGCCTGTTTAAAGGCTCTGAAAAAGGAAGAGTAGTCGGTAAACCCAGAACGTTTATGAACTTCATTTAAGGGAACGTTGTTCAGGATTAAGGACTGTGCTGTGATCAGCCGTCGTTGAATCACATAGCGATAAAAGCTGATCCCAAGTTTCTGACGGAAGGTCTGACTGATTTTACTTTCGCTGACCCAGAATCGCTTGGCGACGGAAGCCAGGGTGATCGTCTCTTCCAGATGGGATTCGATATAAGCCAGCATCTGTTCCAGAAGCTGTGGCTCTTCCGCTTTTGCAAGCGGCAAGTCTTCCTGAGAAGAGATGGCCCGGGCAAGTAAAGTCAGCAGAACAACCGTATTTCCTGCCGCAACTGCTTCCCATCCTGACAGGCGATGCATAGCTTCTTCCACGCTGGCATGGATATTATTTCCAAGCAGTTCCCAGGATGTACCGGCTGTGCGAAGCAGAATTGGTTTTTGCCAGTCGATGGCAAAAGGGAATGGGAAAGTACTGGCAAGTTTTGACACAAACTCACGGCTCATCCAGACCATATCACAGCGGCAGGGTTCTTTGATATGGCTATGGCTGGCAAGAATTGGCTGATGGTTGACGCCTGGGGGAGCCAGAACCAGATCTCCCTTCTGAATACTATAGCGTTCTGACCCTAACAGATATTCCATCCCGCAATTGTTGCGAAAGTAGATCAGTTCATAAAATCCATGGCTGTGCAAAGGGACCTGTCCGCTTTCCATACTTTCGTGCCGGTAAGCATCGACATAGCGGCGTGACATTTCAAGTTCCTGGTACAGTTCCTTCCAGTTCATGCCTTTTTCTTCTACTTTCTGTTTCAGCTGATCCAGTTTTTGCTGCGGATTCTCATCGGTAATGCTCGCCGAAAGACGGCTCATTTCATCCAGCTTCATAGAGGGTTCCTTTCTAGGCCTTCCAGCGGTTCTACGAATACGAAAGAAGAATATGTTGGAATAACAATCTTATTAGACGTATTTGCAATGGTAATTGCATATCTCTTCTGTTAATTTTTAAACATTGAAAGACACGGTGTCAAACAGCTCGAATTACTTTTCAGGGTTTTGAGTTTGATGGTGCTGATTGATCACCATGATGTCCAGGAAAGGGTTAAACTCTATGAGCAAAAATTCTCCTCTGCTTCAGCCTCTTATGGTCGGCAGACATACATTAAAGAACCGGATCATGTTCCCACCTCTGACAACCGGTTATGAAGAACGTGACGGATCCATTGGCCCACGCAGTTTTTATTTCTATGAGCGTCTGGCCAAAGGCGGCGTTGGGTATATCGCCATTGGTGATGTAGCCCCAGTCAACACCGCTTCTCCTACCCCAAAACTTTGCGATGACAGACAGATTCCATCATTTAAAAAGCTGGCCGATGCCGTCCATAATTATGATTCCAAACTGGCTCTGCAGATTTTCCATCCGGAATACGATGTACCCGGAGTTGGCAGGATGATCGTAGGTTCCATGATGGCCGCCAAAGCCGCCCAGGCTGCAAAAGAAGCCGGAGATCTGGACACCTTCAAGACCAAAATGGCGGAATCCAATGAAATTCGCAATCAAGCCTATTCCAAGCTTCATCACGACATGCTTCATTTTGCCTCAGAAGCAACAGTTGACCAGCTGAATGACATCCGCAATGCCATGGCAGACTGCGCTGCAAGAGCCGCAAAGGCGGATGTTGATGCCATTGAAGTTCATGGCGATCGCCTGGTTGGATCTCTTTGTTCTGAAATCATCAACAAACGCCAGGATGAATACGGTGGAAGTTTTGAAAACCGTGTCCGCTTTGCCCTTGAAGTCGTGAGATCCATTAAGGAAGCTGCGCCGGATCTGATTCTGGAATACAAGCTTCCTGTGATCACGGTCAATCCTGACGGCTCCCTGCGAGGCAAGGGGGGACTGAAACCGGAAGAGGCTAAGAAATTTGCAGTCATGCTGGAAGAAGCTGGCGTCGATCTGATTCAGGTGGCACAGGCAAACCATACAGGCAACATGGGCGATACCATTCCTCCTATGGGCACCATTGACTACTGCTGGACACTGCCGGTTGCAGAAGAAGTCAAGAAACTTGTCTCCATCCCTGTAGCTACAGTCGGCCGCGTCGTGACGGTAGAGCGCGGTGAGGAAATCCTGAACAACAATCAGGCGGATTTGATTGGATATGGACGTTCTCTTCTCACAGATCCTGATAGTGCACTGAAGGTAGAGCGTGATGAACCAATCCGTACGTGCCTGAACTGCAATAAGGGATGTGTCGATGCGATCTCTGACAGAAAGTACGCTTCCTGCATTCTGAACGCTGAAAATGGAAATGAAGAAACTGTCTTCATTAAACCCGGAGAAGGGAAGAAAGAAGTTGTTGTCGTTGGTGCTGGTATTGCCGGGCTGGAAGCTGCCCGCGTTGCAGCCAGACGCGGATATCATGTCACCGTTTACGAAACAGCAGACAAAATGGGAGGACAGATCCTTCTGGCTGCCCAGCCACCTAGAAAGAGTGAGATTCTGCGTGCTGTTGAATACTATGAGCAGATTCTTCCTGCCCTTGGTGTTGAAGTGAAACTTGGTACTCCGTGCACTCTGGAAGATATGAATGCAGCGGATGGCGTGATTGTTGCGGTTGGTGCCCAGAATATTACTCTTCCTGTTCAAGGTGCAGATGGCGAGAATGTTGTTTCTGCCTGGGATGTTCTGGCTGGCAAGGTCCATCCGACTGGCAAATGTGCTGTGATTGGTGGAGGACTTGTCGGAACGGAAACGGCAGAATACCTGCTCGAACATGGCTGCCAGGCAGCAATCGTCGAAATGCTTGATCAGATCGCTGCTGGAGAATCCAGCACAATCCTGCCACTCATTGAGAAAGATTTTGCTGACCATAACGTTGAAGAATTTGTCAAAACACAAGTAACTGCCATCACCCCCGAAGGTGTTGAAGCTGTGAATACGGAGACGAAGGAACCTGTTTTCATTCCATGTGATTTTGTCGTAATGGCTGTTGGTTCCAGAAAAGCAGCGTTCTCTGTAGAAGGAGTGAATGTTCCTGTTCAGTTTGCAGGGGACTGCTCTGGCGAGAGAACGGCGAGCATTGCAGAAGCTGTCCGCGGTGGTTATCACGCAGCCAACGAAATTTGAAACTGACTCAGCTTCATCAATTTAAATATGAGGAGCAGAAAACCTGCTTCTTTCAGGGAAATCAGTCGTCAGTTGTCACTTCAGACAGCTGTGACGCTTCTGGTTTCCTTTTTTTGTTGGCAAATTTACCGTTGCCGGGATCTTAACCTCAAAAGCCCAGATTTCTGATGCGAAAACTCAGGATTCATGAACCGAATTTTTTAGAATATCGATCTAAAACATCGGATTTTTAATCTCATCAGTATAGCCTGAATCCCAAAGCCGGCAGCAATAATTTCACAACTTCGGTATATAAAAACAACCGCCCTCACGAAAAGAGCGGTTGTCTGTGGTGCTGATTATCAGATTTGTTGATTCCCGGGCCTGTTGAGTACTGTATCCATTTGTACTGGAAACCGATCTGTGTTTTGCGGCTGGAAAAGTCCAGACCGTTCCGATTACAGTGTCAGGCTTGGAGCCGTGTAGACGCGGGCCTTGAGTTCGTTGTCTAACGGATACAGAGCTCTGGCATCTTCACCAAACAGAGCCATCTTGTTGAGCAGATCCTGAGCGTTCTTTTCTTCTTCGCCCTGTTCTTTAACGAACCAGTTCAAAAATTCCATGGTTCTGAAGTCATGATCTTCAGACGCAGCCGCATAGATGGCATGGATCAGGGAAGTGACGTATTTTTCGTGTTCCAGTCCGATTTCTAATGGGTCAGACAGAGTGTTGAATTCACGATCTGGTTTTGCGATCGCGCTCAGTTCAATGCGAACACCATTGTTGCGCAGGAACTGTTTCATCAGGTCAGCATGCGCCATTTCTTCCTGAACCTGAACGTCGTACCAGTTCGCAAAGCCATCCAGACCTTTGTCACTGTAGAAGTTGGCAAGGTCGAGATACAGGTAAGCGGAATATAGTTCTTTGTTGATCTGATCAACCAGCAGGTTTGCAACCTTTTCATTCATAAACATTTCCTCCAATATCAGTTTCAGATATCAATTTTTTGAGAATTGGTTTTTCGATCAGTTCTCTCGAGAGCAGAGTAGCAGAAATCGGGCCGCTGGCGTAAAGTCAGACGGCCCGATTGTAATTTTTAACTATTTCTGTCCGGTTTGAGTGCCCAGAAAGGCTTTTGGGAAGATCTGCCAGCCAAGTTATGGCAGAGCAGTACTGACAGGCAGCTCAGACAGTGCATACGCATAGGCGGTCTGGATACACATTACAAACAGGTAGGCATATGTACTATGAATATGCGCTACAGCCAGACGGTACGCATATCAGGATGGAGATATTACTCTTGATTCTGTTTTTCCAGCTTTTCCACTTCCGCAAGCCACATATTTCTGGATGCATCACTTGGCATGCGCCAGTCGCCGCGTGGTGAGAAGTTGACGGATCCGACTTTGACGCCATCGGGCATGCAGTTGCGTTTGAACTGCTGGGAGAAGAAGCGGGTATAGAAGGTGCGTAAAGCTTTCAGAATGGTCTTTGGATCGACATTCTTGAAGGCATGGCAGGCCAGATCATAGATTTTGGCCGGGCTTTCGTGGAAGCGCAGCATGTGATAGAGGAAGAAGTCATGCAGATCATAACTGCCCAGGACCTCTTCGGTTTTCTGTGCAATCTTGCCTTCTTTATCAGGCGGCAGCAGTTCTGGGGAAACAGGCGTTGCACAGATATCCATCAATACATCATATAAAGCAATGTTGCCTTTGGCTTTGGCACCCAGGGCATCACTTTCAACAATGTAGCGTACGAGTGTTTTTGGAACGGAAACATTGACGCCGTACATCGACATATGGTCACCGTTGTAGGTGCACCAGCCTAAAGCAAGCTCACTTAAGTCACCGGTACCGATGACTAACGCATTTTCCTTATTGGCCACATCCATCAGAATCTGGGTGCGTTCACGGGCCTGCGAGTTTTCATAGGTAATATCATGAACGGATTCATCCTGGCCGATGTCTTTGAAATGCTGGAGAACTGCCGGTCCGATTGGTATTTCTTTGGCCGTAACCCCAAGCAGTTCCATCAGTTTTTCGGCATTGGATTTGGTTCGTTTGGTCGTTCCAAAGCCAGGCATGGTGATCGCAATAATGCCTTTAGGATCCAGATGTAAAATCTCAAACGCCTTGGCACAGACTAATAAAGCCAGTGTGGAGTCAAGACCACCGGAAATGCCGATGACAACTTTTGTTGCATGAATTTTCGAAAGACGGGTAGCCAGACCTCTGGCCTGAATAGCCAGAATGTTGCGGCAGCGTTCAATGCGGCTCTTTTCGTCCTGTAAAACGAATGGATAGTGGTCGACAGGACGGTAGAGTTCAATGGATTCAACGGGTTTGGAGGCGAATGGAATGTGCAGATAGCCATCTTCCAGCGATTCAAACGTTGTCTTGTAGTGGAGACGGTCATTGCGCAGAATTTCCAGGTCAATCTGCGCAAGCAGGTAAGGCTTTGGATCGCGCAGAGAAGATTCGGCGAGAACCTTACCGTTTTCTGCAATGATATCCTGGCCGCCAAATACCAGATCAGAGGAGCTTTCATCCGGGCCGGCAGAAGCATATAAGTAAGCGCAGAAATTGCGGGCGGATTGTTCGCGGACAATATTCTTACGGTATTCGTCTTTGGAAATGACTTCATTGGAAGCCGACAGGTTACAAAGCACATTGGCTCCGGCACTGGCATGATGGGAGCTCACCGGAATGGAAACCCAGAGATCTTCACAGATTTCGGCGCCGATCACTGCACCGGTCGTGTAGTCTTCAAACAGAATTTTGTCGGTGACCGGAACGGCTTTATTCATGAAGTGAACCTGAGCCCGTTCAGGCAGATACAGAGAAGAAGCAAACCAGCGCTGTTCATAGTATTCGTTATAGTTGGGCAGATAGGTCTTGGCATAGAAGCCTTTGACTTCATTCTGACTGATAAAGGCAGCGGTGTTATACAGGTGGTTTCCAACCTGTAAAGGCAGACCCACCAGAACCGACAGCGAATCCGGCAGATTGCGGGTCAGATACTCCAGAGCCTGCAGGGTCTGGTGCTGCAATAAAGACTCATAGAACAGATCCTGACAGGTATAGCCGGTCAGCGAAAGTTCCGGTGTGACAACCAGTCTTGTGGTTTCTGGCAGTTCTTTACAAAGACCAAGAATGGCTTTGGCATTGGCCATTGGATCGGCAATCTGCACCGGTGGTGTCATTGTGCAGACTTCATAATAAGAATAGCGATTCATAGATTTTCCTTTCAGTGTTCAAAAAGGGGGAGATCCATTCTGTCCAAAAGACAGAGTGAAAATCCGATCTCTTCTTATTCTAACCGAGATTACGCACTCGTGGCATGCGGGGATGATTTTGGAAGACAGAAGCATTCAGAACGTAAAAAAACGCCCAACCCTTGCGAGTCGGACGTGAAGTATGTTTTCAAAATTGCTTAAGAGGATTCTCTTTAAAGAGTTGCGTCCTGCATAGAGCATCAAAGGCAGTTCGTCAAAGACTTCTTCAATGCGCCTGCCTGAAGAAACTTGAGGATGAGACTCGGGTATAAAGATCAGGATTCAGGTCCTTTTCCGCCAATCAGATAAGAATACATCAAAATCCATTCTTTATACGTCAGCAGAGAAGGAAGATGCATGGCCCGAAGGCTTCTTGCCTTCTTCCAGCTTTTCTGGTCGATCACCTGCAGGTAGGTTTCAAAGAAGGAAATCTTTGCATCGTCCTCTTTGCTCCAGCCCTTGTAGCCGGTCTGTTTGAGCGCCTGCAGGACATCGAGTTTATCTTTGAAAGGCGCATAGACCGTGCGATAAGGCGGACGGACAACCTTACTGATCTTGGCCTTGAGTATGGCCAGTTTGGAGGTTTCTTTGGCCTGCGGCAGTCCGGTTGTATTTTTTGTATGGATCCGGTATTCCATCAATGGTTTATCCAGATAATACAGACCCCCATCAATGGCAGCCAGAAGGGCTAAGGCCCAGTCATGAGGCAGCGGCAGATCGAGATCCAGATACTTTTGAGCAATATCTTTTCGAACAAGCATTGTGCATCCCTGACCAATATTGTGATCCAGAACGTCCTCAAGCTTTACCGGATTCATCCCGCCGGGGTTTGAAAGGGGAAAGCCGATCAGGTTCTGATTGGACCATCCTTTGCGGGGAACGATGGAAAAAGGCTGGCCATTCTGGTCCATGAACGTAAAGGACGAAACAATAACACTGGCCTGTGGACAGCTGGTCGCGGCCTTGGCAAGTTCCTCAAGTTTATCGGGATTCCAGCGGTCATCCTGATCGCACAGGAGAATATAGTCGCCACTGGTGTTTTCCAGCAGGGTACGGAAATTGGCAGTAAAGCCAAGATTACCGGAGGGTTCTTTCAGTCTGGTTACCGTAAGATCTGGATGGTCCTGGATCCATTGGTCAACCATGGCGATTGTGTTGTCACTGGAGCCATCATCGCGCATGACTAGTTCATCAAAAGGATGAGTTTGTGTGGCCAGAGAGTCAAGCTGTTCCTGCAGATAGGCCTGGCCGTTATATAAGGCCAGGACAATGCTGAAAAAAGGAGCTGACATACCTAGTCCTGATCAAGTTCCGGATTGACAGGGTTGGCATCCGCTTTGATCCGGATGGTCTTGTGGTCAATCTGGCGTTTGGTCTTGCCATCACGCAGGATGACTTCAATACGGTGGGTTCCTCCTGTTAACAGGGAACCATCAATGGTTGTCGTCAGACCGGTAGTGGCCTCATCAATAAAGCCGGCGTAGTCTTCCTGATAGGCTTTGAAGACATCCGGGCGGGGAACGCGGGTGACATTTTCAATCGGCTTTTCATCAAAGAGCACTTCAACCTGACCATCCAGGGAGTTGGAAACAGACCAGCCGTTGATCGTTAATGGCTGATTGAGTGCAACAGACTGGAATGGCACTGGGGTATCAATGAAGACAGCACCGCGTGGGAGGTGTTCAGAGCTTTCAGCTGCCTGCTTGGCTTCTTCTTTGTTATCGATGGCCGACTGTTCGAGGTATTTGGAAATGACATAGGTTGGATCACCATCCAGGCGAAGTTTTCCTTTGTAAATCCAGACAGCCCGGGAGCAGAGCACTTTGACAACACCGAGCGAGTGGCTGACGATGACGATGGTCTTATCAGAGTCACGCAGTTCTTCCAGCTTGTCAAAGCACTTGTTCTGGAAGTGCTGGTCACCAACCGCCAGAATTTCATCGATCAGCAGAATTTCGGCATCGACGTTGATCGCAACGGAGAAAGCCAGACGCATATACATACCTGAAGAATAGGTACGAACCGGTTCATCAATGAAGTCTCCCAGTTCGGAGAAGGCGATGATGTCATCGATTCGTTTGTCGATTTCATCATGGCTTAAACCAAAAATGGCAGCGTTGAAGTAAATGTTTTCACGGCCGGTAAAGTCTGGATGGAAGCCGGCACCCAGTTCAAGCAGACTGGTGAGCTTGCCGTTGGTTTCGACGGTTCCAGAGTTTGGGTAGAGGATTTTGGTCATGATTTTGAGCAGGGTCGATTTACCGGAACCGTTGGTTCCAATCAGAGCGACCGTTTCGCCCCTTTTAATATCCAGGGAGATATCATCCAGGACAACGTTTTCAATGACCTCCCCGCGCCGGCGGGTGAGCATTTCTTTGAGGGTTTTTTGTTTATCTTTATATGTCCGGAATTTTTTGGTCATATTCCGGATCTCAATGGCATTGTTTTGATCGATCATAGGTCCACCTCATCCTTCCTTATATATTGTATGGAATATTCGGATTCGCAGATTGTCGGGAATATTCCGGTTTTGTCTTTGTTCATCTGATTTCTATCGATGAAGTCTGTCTGAAAGCCTGCCGGTTTCCAGACAGACATGAATTTGTCTTTTGAGTAAGTCGTGCAGAACCAGTCAAAGAAAATCAGTCAAAGAACCAGCAAAATGGTTCATTCTTTGAGCCTGATTGATCCGCTCTCTTATTGTAAGCAATCCATTGCGTGAATCCAAACATGGATATGAGAATCGATTTGCATTTCATGGCCTGACATAAAGAGAAAGCGCCTGCTTGAACAGGCGCTTAAGTTCTTCTTCCAGAAGACTACTTTCTGGAAAGCCTATTTGTTTTCCGGACGTTTTGGGCGAACGGTTCCGGCTGTGTAGTAGTCTTCCCCTAAGAAATCAGGGTTGATATATGGATTGACTTCATCATCCTTGCGTAACTGGTAGGTGATGCTGGTCAGATCGTAGTTTGGATTATAGTACGGATCTTCAGTGCGTAATTCATCCGGCCATAAAGAATACATGCGGCGCACTTCGTTTTCAAAACGCTTTTTCTTTTCCGGGCTGTCTTCATAGCCGCGCGTTTTGGATTCGTAGTGGTACATCATCGCAAATGGGTTCTGAACGATTTCATAGCCATGGGAGCGGATGCGTAAGCAGAAGTCGATATCGTTGTAAGCAACAGCGAGATCTTCATTGAAGCCGCCAACTTCATCAAAGACGTGACGAGGAACCATCATGCAGGCAGCCGTAACGGCGCTGGCATTGAACAGGGTGCGCATACGGTAGTTGTCGCAGCCTTCAGGCTGACCGATCATACCATGACCGGCAACACCGGAATGACCGATGATAACGCCATTGTGCTGAACCGTACCATCTTCGAAGTACAGCTTGGCACCCACTGCACCAACGTTTGGAAGCATGGCCTGGCCAAGCAGTTCGTCGAGCAGGTATTCATCGACGATTTCGGTATCGTTGTTCAAGAATAACAGGTAGTCACCTTTTGCTTCTTTGACACCGAAGTTGTTGATGGCTGAGTAGTTGAATGGGTGTTCCCAAGTGATGATACGCAGGTTTGGATATTTAGCCTGCAGGTCTTTGTAGCCTTCAAAGGTCTTGGCTTCTGTGGAGTTGTTTTCGACAACGATCACTTCAAAGTTGCGGTATTTGGACAGTTCCATTAATGGTTCAACCGCAATGCGCAGATCATCAATATGATCCTTGCTTGGAATGATGATCGAAATTAGTGGATTGCCTGGCGTTGGATAACGCAGGTGGTACTGGCCAGGCGTGGAGTTTCTCATCAGACCAACATCCAGACCATTGCGTCTTGCCCATGCACGCAGCGCACGTTCACCAGCGGTGTAGGCCCATTTTTTGGAATCGGCCGCAAGAGCAGTGGAGCCTTCACACATTCGCCAGTGGTAGAGCACTCTTGGAATGTGTTTGATGTTGGCTGGATCGCAGACATCCATCAGGCGTAAAACCAGATCGTAGTCCTGCGCACCATCGTATTTGGACTGCAGGCTGCCACCGACCTTATCCCAGATATCTTTGCGGATAGCCAGGAAGTGGCAGATGTAGTTAGTCGAACGAAGCAGAGCCGGGGAGAAGTCAGGCTTGAAGTTTGGTCCGACATAACGGCCGCTTTCGTCTTCATATTTATCTTCGTCTGTGTAGACAAAGTCATAATCTTTTTCATTGACCGCTTTTACGACCTCAAACAGGCAGTCTGGTTCAAGGAAGTCATCGTGGTCATATAAGGCGATCATGTCACCGGTTGCTAAATCAGCAGCGGCGTTCATGTTGCCGGAAATTCCGAGGTTCTTTTCCAGACGGCACCAGGAGATTTTTGGATCTGGATGCGCTTTGAGCCATTCTTCTACCTTGTTATTGTCTTTGGAAGAACCATCGGCGATGCAAAGCTGCCAGTTCGTGTACGTCTGCTCACGAACGGAATCGATCATTTTTTCCAGCAGATCGATTGGAGTGTTATAGGCAGCAACGATCAGCGAGATCTTTGGATTCTTTTCGAACTGTACGTGGCGCTGTCTTTCAAGCTCTTCTTTGGATGTGCGGTGCTTGAGGAAGTATTCGTTGTACAGATCGTTGAAGTCCGCATTTTTACCGGACAGTTTGAAGACCATCCGGGAAAGTTTGGGGGATTTTGCCATGTTGGCAGTATGGGTAGCGACTTTCGAAAGGAAAGGGCCGACACCATTGGTGCGCAGGTAGTTCATGCCGCGGCTGATTTTTCCATCGAGCAGACCGCCAAAAGACTGGGAAAGCGCACTGGTCTTTTTGAGTGGGATCGTCCATTCCTGCTTACCATTGGTAATGCGCAGGGAAAGTGGTTTGACGATTTTATGAGAATCCTGAATGGAGATCGCAAATCCTACTACGCGTTCTTTGAGGGCGAAGTAGGAGCGAACAACGTCCAGACGGGAAGTGTAGTCAGTTTTAACACGGAACGTTTTTCCATTGCCATCGACGATAGCAACATTGAGCTGATCGCGGTCATTAAATCCGATCAGCCAGCCGCCGATAGAAATGATGTCTTTGACATCATAGTAGAAGTCAACGTTGCAGATCAGACCGGTATCATTGGTCAGTTCCGCAAGGTCTTCTCTGGAAAAGGTTTTCGGAGTTCTGCCATGGAAGGCAAGGGAGAGACTTCCCAGATTACTTTCTGGAAGTTCAGCTCTTAAGATAAAGCCAGTGTACTTCTGATTGGGGTACTGCCTGGCTAACGCACTGTTGCGAGGGGATGAGAGGTGACGCACTCGATAGTCGACAGGCTGGCCATTGATGAGCAGGTCAAACTCGTTGCCGTCATAGTCCGCCCCATCAACCGCAATACCGCGGATGACCACGATGTCGGTGCCATCCTTGCGTTTGAGCACATCGAGCTTCTCGATTGTAAAAGAGTAAATTTCATTGCTCATGGATTGCATTCTCCTAATATATTATGGAAAGACAGACGCTAACGGCTGTCTTGAAAAAGGCATAGAAATTCCAATGCCCGTACAGGCATTGGAATGTCGTGATTTGCAACTCTTGTTTTTTTTGTTTTCAACGCTCTGAGACTAAAGCTCTTCCGCAAAGCCTTTTTGAAGCTTGTTGAATACCCACGTGCCAAACATCGTCAGCACAATTCCCAAAACCAGAACCACGCTCATCGATTTCCAGCCTGGTGCCATGCCATCCATCAGGATTGCACGATACGCATACACAAGCATAGTCATCGGATTGTAGCGCACCAGCTTATAGAGAATGCTGGTGGAAGGGAAAATACTGAGGGCATAAACGATCGGGGTTCCGTAGAAAAGCAGGTTCAGAAAGAACTGAACCAGGTTTTCAACGTCCTGAACATATACATTGATGGCAGACAGAATCAGACCGATGCCATAAATCAGAAGGGCTTCGATCAGTGCGATGACTGGGAACCATAAAACGTTCCAGGTCAGCTGAATGCCAAAGACGATGCAGAAAATTAACATGATCGGCAGGGCAATAAAAAAGTTGACCAGCCCGGAAAGAACCTGTGAGAGCACAAGGATCTTCCTTGGAAAGTAGACTTTCTTGACCACGCCCGCATTTCCTTTGATGCACCCGGTCGTTCCAACCACACTTCCCATGAAAAAGTTCCACGGGAACATACCAGTAATCAGATACACCAGAAAGTTTGGCATGCCGCCGCGCATCAGATACGGGAAGACGAGATAGTAAACAAATACTTGAAGCAGAGGGTTGATGAATGTCCACAACATCCCTAAAAACGAGCCTTTGTAACGCCCACGGATGTCCTTTTTGACATTGGTTTTCAAGAGTTCGCGATATTCATAGAATTCGCGAAGGGTTTGCATTTCATTCCTCCTTCGTTTGAAACAAACAGGTCTTACCGTACAGGCCTGACCTGTCATCAGACATTATAAACGAATTTACAGGCAATATCCAAACTGGCCAAAAATAAACCATAAATAAAGTAAATATGGGATAACAGGCAAAATGGTCAGTTTGAAGTGGTACAAAAACGGGCAAATGAAAAGCCTTTTACGATCCTGCAAATAGACGTAAATATGTGATCTGATCAAAGGAAAGCCGAAATGAAGCATACGGGCAGAAAAGAGGAAAGCCTTCAGCCTGCCTGATGTCTTTCAAGGGGCTGCTTCGGGCTGCCTTTGGCCGCCGGCATCTGTTTTCAGTTCTTTCGCTTTCCTGTGACTTTTCTTCTGTCGATGCTTTCTGTTCAATTCGCCACGAAAAAAAGCCTTCCGAAGAAGGCTTGGATTCGATTTGATTTGTTGGATTAAAAGGGAAATAAGGTTCTTGGTCGATGTCAGCTTAAAAACTGGAATGGATTAGTCTTCAGCTGGTGCATCGTACATGTGGCTGATGTCATGAACCATGTCGGAGTATTTGGACTCGTCGGCATGTTTGAGTTCATCTTCGTTGGCGTATTTCTTAACCTGAGCAGCAGCCTTGGAAATTGGGGCAAGGGTACCGGCACCGGCTACGCAGCCACCTGGGCAGGCCATACCTTCAAGCAGGTAACCATTCAGACGGCCAGCTTTGGCCATCATTAACATGGTACGGCAGTTTTTCAGACCTTCAGCAGCCTGAACCTTAACGGTTGTGCCAGGATTATTCTTTTCGATCAGGGTCTTAACGGCCTTGGCAACACCACCGGAAACGGCGAATTCACGACCGGCAGAAGTTCCAGTGTGGAATGTTTCTTCTGCAACAACCTGTGGCAGATCGATATTTTTAGCATGGAACATACCCATGACTTCTTCGAATGTTAAGACAAAGTCAACGTCTGAACGGATAGAACGACGGCTGGCTTCGAGTTTCTTGGCAGCGCATGGTCCAATGAAGCAGACTTTTGCATCTGGGTGTTTTTTCTTGATCAGACGGGCAGTCAGAACCATTGGAGTTAAAGCCATGGAAATGTAGTCTTTGAACTGTGGGAACTCTTTTTTCGCCATTACAGACCAGGCAGGGCAGCAGGAAGTTGCCATGAATGGCTGTTTTTCTGGAACTTTGTTCATGAAGTCTTCTGCTTCTTCGATGGTACATAAGTCAGCACCGATCGCAACTTCAACAACATCCGCAAAGCCGAGTTCTTTTAAGGCAGCAATCACTTTTTCTGGAGTGACACCATTACCAAACTGGCCGATGAAAGCTGGGGCAACGGCCGCAATGACCTCATGTCCGGAACGCATTGCATGGATGGTCTGGAAAATCTGACCTTTGTCAACGATGGCACCAAATGGGCAGTTTACAAGGCACTGACCGCAGGATACGCATTTGTCATAGTTGATGACCGCTTTTCCTTCGTCGTCACTGCCGATTGCGTTCATACCGCAGGATGCAGCACATGGACGTTCGATTTTAACGATTGCATGATATGGGCAGGCTTCCATGCACTTACCACATTTAATGCACAGATCCTGGTCAATTTCAGAATGACCATCAACGATGGAAACGGCTTTTTTCGGGCAGACTTCCACGCACTGGTGGGAAAGGCATCCCTGGCAGGCGTTGGTAACCATGACTTTCTTTTCCGGGCAGGCGTTGCACGCAAAAGAAATGATGTTAACTAATGGCTGATCGTAGAATTTTTCAGCAATAATGCTGGCTTCTACACCATCGGAAACAGCACCGGCCTGAGTGAAATCACGAACAGGCAGACCCATTCCCAGACGCAGACGTTCGCCTACGATGGCACGTTCCAGGAAAACGGAGTCGCGATATTTCGCCTGTTTTCCCTTGATGATTTCATAAGGAATTGCTTCCATTCTTTCTTTATAGTCGATATCGTCGCTGTAAGCCATATCTGCAATGGCTGCAAAGACTTTGCGGCGGATATCCGTTACTGAGTTGTAGACTCCTCTCATATTCTTTGATCCTTTCTTTCTGATCCTTCCAAAATCAGAGTTCTTCTATACTGGCCGTATCAGTATACATAAGTCTGGGCATTTGAACACCTGCATTGTCAAAAGTTTCACAAATTCCCTTAGAACTCGCTTGTATTTATTCTAATGGAAGAGGTTTCACTTCGAAAAGGGCCTTTTGAAACTTTAAAAGCATTTCAATAGACAAAAGTCTGTTTTTGAAAGCGAAGACAAAAGTTCGAAAAATGATATTAAACAGTTAATATTTGATGTATTAAACAGTTAATATTTGATGTATTATATTGGTAATAATTGTCTTATATTGTATCAATATATTATGAAAAGATCTTCAGAATCAAAGTATTTAAAAACTGCTGAATACGCCAGGCAGATCGGATGTACGCAAAGAACGGTTCATCGCAATTTCCACAAA
>CAJTLE010000053.1 GCA_910577085.1 uncultured Allobaculum sp.
GGCACTAGGATGAAGAGGAGATCCGGGCTTTTTTCCTTGGAAGACATATTCGTCGGGATTGGGAGCCCCTTTGTGATTGTAAAAGGCGTATTCGTAGTAAGCATTCAGAGCAGCCTGCGTTTCGCGAGAATAGTGGACTGTGCGGGTCTTATGGCGCTTGGAGGTAATAGTGATCAGAGCGTCTTTTTTATTGAAATCACCAAAACGAAGAGAAGTGACTTCAGAAATTCGAAGGCCGCAGTCATAACCAAGTAAAAGAGCAGCCTTAAGAAGAGGATCTGTACAGGATTCAATAAGAATCCTGATCTGACTGTGTGTGAAGCCAGGAGTAGGAGTTGGATTTCGGTGAAGAGATTTAGGCATGAGCATGCGTGGGATGGTTTGGCCGAGGACACATTCGTAGAAGAAGCGTATGGAGAAGATAGCTACATCGATGGTTGAGTCAGAGTAGTTTGAATTTTCTTTAAGCCAAATAAGAAAGTCTCTGGCATGGAAAGGATTGAGGGACTCGACTTCAGGGATGTTGGTGTGTTCAAGAAAACGAATAACCCAGGAGCGGTAATTAGAGCGGGTGCCTTCAGTAAGACGGCGGAATTTAGTCATTTTGTCGAAGAGATCAACAGCTTCGGTTTGATTCATGAAATCCTCCTTTATATAAGTCATCTATCAAACAATAAGGTAATGATAAAGCGCATAAAAGGTAAACATCAACAAGAAATAGAAGAGATAAAAAAAGGAGGGTAAAAAAGGGGATAAAAAATCCCCATCCTACTTACCCCGTCCCCACCACCCGAGGGGCGGGCCGGGTATGGGGAGGGTGGTGGGGACGGGGTACACATTCACGAACGTGTTGGTTCAATAAAGATTTAAAAAATACGAAAGAGGACTTGAATTCAACACAAAAGCAGACCCCGCGGTCTGCTTTTTAAGTGGAGAATTGTCTATATGGTTTATGGCTTATAACTTAGGGCTTATGACTGAGTGGTTCAGAAAGAAAATGGCTTCAGCAGGCAACAACCATCTGTTCAACTGGCCGCCCCTGATGGAAAAGGCGAGTGTAGATGGAGGTACAGCGTTTGCAGTGATTGAAAAATTTCTCCTTTTCTTCCTTGTTGCAATAGGCGCACCAGAGCCCCATGCAGCAGCCGCTTCTGTCTTTGTTTTCCACAAATGGCACCACATCCTCCAGGGGATAGCCGATAAAAATCCCGATCTCATGAGGAAATTTATTTCCTTCTGACAGGCGTTCGCGCAAAATCTCCAGGCATTCTTCCAAAGAAAGATCCGGGGCGTACCCATAGTGGCCCAAAAAGTCACGGACCCCGGCTTTGTCCAGATCTGCCTGCACCCGATGCGGACGATACACATAAATGATGGTGGGGCGCGGAGCGTTTCCTTCTTTGAGAATGGTTACGCGAACGCCAAATTTTGAGAGTTTCTCATTCCAGTATTCCACTTTAAAGTGAATGTACTCGGGATCGGTTGGGCGGACAGAGAAAATACTGGCGGATTTAAATCCCGCAAGCGTCGGGGCACAAATCGGAACCAGCTCGGCTTCAAAGCTGGCATACCATTCTGGAACAGCACTTGTTTTTCCAGGATTAATCTTCATTTCAACTGTATTCACCTTCGTCCTCCTTGGATTGCCTGCCTGATCGATGACAATCGCGCGTCTTTCTTTATAGTTAGTTTGATCTAACTGATGAAAGAATATTATTAGTTCAGACTAACTTTGTCAACCATATCCAGAAAAAATTAAACGACTGCTGAGTGGTCAGCAGCCGTAAGTGGAAAAGAAGAATCTTGAAAAGGAAGGAAAATCGCTTAAAGCAGGTCAGCCGTATAAGTTTCAGGCAGATGGTCTTCAGCCTGGTTTAACGCTTCCTGGCCATCGCTGGAATGATGAGCCTGATGACGGATCAGGCAGTCACGCCAGCCGCGGGAAATGTTCTGACGTTCGGTGACATTGAAATCGTTCGTTTCAAATAAGGGGCGTAAAATCGCCAGACTAAAATGGTATTGGCTGGCTTTTTCCAGAATGGTATCGAAAATCACTTCTGGACGATCCTGACTTAAAGTCAGATAAGCAGGCAGAATGTTCAGCCAGATGGTTTCGAGTTTTTCATCAACCAGACCATGACGTTCAAGCAGAGCCAGTGGTTTTTCAGATGGGATTTCATAGTCCATGAAGGTCAGGGTAAAAGATGGATTCGAAAGCAGATCCATCAGCTTAAAGGCAGTCGTAAAATCCCGGGCTGCGGCGGCCTGATGAATCAGGGCTTCGCTTTCCTGAATTAATGAGCGGACATTCTTTTCATCCGTTAAAACGAAATGTTCAGGGGCATCCACCAGCAAATCTTCACCATATACAGGTTCCGCTTCCAGCTTTAACTGGGCTCCGGCTGCCTCATTCCATCTCTGTTCGAGATCTTTGGCCTGCTCACAAATGGAATTTACCGAAGGGCCGCCAGACGTTCTGGCTGCTTTCAAAGCTTCAATCAGTGCAAACTGGCTGGCTGGATCCTGGGCGAGGTCGCGAAGGACTGTGACCAGTTCTTTTTTGGTTGCCAGATCCAGCAGTTCATTGAGTTCATCAAGATAATTCAAAGTCTTCATAATCGTTCTCCTCAAAGGGGTATGCCCCGCTGCCCATCAACCGCTTTCCATATATTTATAGATCTATCCAGATACCTATATCTCTGTCCAGGTAGCCAGGAAATATGGATACTGATCCTGATCCAGGGATCTGTTTTGAAAGGTTCGGCGGGGTGCATAAAAAATCAAAGATAGTAACAGGATATCACCTGAGACGGTTTTACAGGTTCGATTCTCGCAATTTCAAAACGATGCCATCAAGATTGCATGAGGAATTGAAAAAACAGGGGGAACATGGCAGAATTGGCTTTTCTTTTTGATGACGATCCTGTAAGAAAGAATGGCCAGAATTCGAGAACTCATCTTGCGCTCTCGTAAGAAATCTGGCTAGATAAAGAAGAATAACCATTTTCAGGCCGCCTGAATGCCGGCATAATCAAATTTGAACAGTAGAGGGGAGTGGACAGCAGCCAGAGCTGACTGTTGGGCATACATATGACAGATAAAAAACAATCACCGTTTTCCGGGGCGATGAAGTCTTTCTTTCAGTCGCTGCCCGGACAGATGCTGATCCACTATTTTACCGATGATCTCGGAACGCGTGCGGCAGCAACCACTTACTACCTTATTTTTTCAATTTTCCCCTTGTTGATTCTGCTCTCCTTTCTGGTTGGACGATTGGATATCGATGTGCTGCAGGCACTCAATGGATTGCGCAATGTATTGCCGCAAAGCATCATCAGTATCATCGAAGGCTATCTCAATTATGTTCAGGAAGCGCCATCGAAAACGATGCTGACCTTCACACTGGTCTTTTCCATCTATTTTCCCTGGCGGGTTGTCAGTTCTTTGATGAAGACCATCCGGATGTCTTACGGCCAGCCGCCAGCTCCCCGGATCAAGTTCATTTTGAAGTCCATTGTTGGAGCGATTATTATGCCGCTGACTCTGGTGCTGACGCTGGTGATGTTTGTCTTTGGCCGCAATGTCATTTTGTTTATTATCCATATCTTCAGTCAGAATGCCGCTGAACAGTTTGCGGGGAAGATGATTTTGCAAATCTGGAACTATGGTCGATTTGGTTGTGCCGGTCTGTTGATGTTTTTGGCGCTGGGCATCGTCTATAATCTTTCCCTCGATGGTCACCAGAAGTTCAAATATCTGGCTCCGGGAAATATTTTTGCGATCGTGCTGTGGATTCTGGCCAGCGTAGTCTTCTCTTTCTATGTCGAAAATTTTGCCAAGTATTCGGTTATTTACGGCACTCTTGGTGGTTTTATCGTTTTGCTTTTATGGTTGTATCTGACCAGCCTGAGCTTCATCCTGGGTGGTGAGCTCAATGGTCTGCTGGCGCAGCGCCGTCGGGATATCCGGGCGGAGATGGATCGCCGTCAGGAAGAAAAGAAAAAACAGCGGGAAGAAAAGACCGCCAAAGAAGTCCAGGAAATCACCGAAAACATGAAAAAGCGCCTGGCAAACATGAGCATCGAACAATACGAAATCATGCAGCGCGACCTTCGCAAATATGTGGAAGCCAATCGCGAAAAAGAAGCCCAGAAGAAACTGAAAGCCGAACAACAGATAGAAGAGGAAGTTGAAAAGCAGTTTGAAGAAATGACCCTGACCGGCTTCCAGGAATAAACGGGCAGCCGGATTTGTTTGTCGATCTGGCAAACAGCATCAAGAACAAGAAACAGAAATCAAAGAATAGAAACAAATTCATCGATCATAATCCTGAGCAGGCATTGCACAAGCACACCTGCTCATTTTTTAATACAGAAGAGCGATGCAGCCCAACGAACACAAAAGAGAAGATCAGGCGATTGAGAGTCCTGATCAAAGAAAAATGAGATTGTAAATATGTAATAACAATATTTATATTCGTATACTGAATATAAATAAGTCCTTATAGCACAAAAATTTCATTGTGGAAGCGTTTTGCAAAGAAATAAATTTCTATTTTTCTGCGATTTGAGACTTACTTATAAATCAATTTGGTCCTTCTGAAGGTTTTTGTGAAAGTAATTTCTAAATAAGCTTATCGAATTGAAATAAATTTCAGGTTCGGTATACTCAAAGCTGTCAAACGAAGGGAGCAGACATGAAAGATAAGACAGCCCAGGCTATTGAGCACAAACTGATCGTTTCCTGCCAGGCACTTCCGGAAGAGCCGCTTCATTCCTCCTTCATCATGGGACGAATGGCACGCGCGGCCAAAGAAGGCGGAGCCGCAGGGATTCGGGCCAATTCCGTGGAAGATATCGCTGAAATCAAACGTCAGGTAGATCTTCCGGTGATCGGCATTATCAAACGAGATTATCCAGAAAACGGTGTGCGGATCACACCAACAATCAAAGAAGTCGATGAACTGATGGAAGTCAGACCGGAAATCATCGCAGTAGATGCAACGGATCGCATGCGGCCGGACGGGAAAACGCTCGACGAGTTTTTTGCCCAGATTAAGGCCAAGTATCCAGAGCAGAAATGGATGGCAGATTGTTCAACGATTGAAGAAGCCCTCCATGCCGATCAGCTTGGCTTCGATTACATCGGCACAACCCTGGTCGGATATACGCCAGAGTCACAAAACGATCGGATTGAAGAAAACGATTTTGAAATCATTCGCACGATTTTAAAGAACGTCAGCCATCCGGTCATTGCAGAGGGCAATATTGATACCCCTGCTAAACTGCGCCGCGTGATGGACCTGGGATGCTTCTCCAGTGTGGTGGGCAGCGCCATTACCCGGCCCCAGTTGATCACCAAGCGTTTTACCGATGCGCTTGAAGACTAAGCAAGAAAAACAAAAAGGAAAAGAAACCGAAATCCTCAGCGATTCTGGTCGAACTTCCTGTCTTTGACCAATGAGAAATGGATGATCCAGAAAGAATGGATTGTTTGCGATCGATTGTCTGACAGAAGACAGACTGGTCAAAGAGATTGAGTTCCAAAACTGTATTTGAAAAAAGATCTGCCACCGGCAGCCAAGAAGGAGAACAAAATGAGAGACTTAACGAAATATGAAGGTGTGATTCCAGCATTCTATGCCTGCTTCGATGAAAATGGCGAAATCAGCCCAAAAGCTGTACAGGACTTAACACGCTACTTCATTAAAAAGGGTGTCAAAGGCGTTTACGTTAACGGAAGCAGCGGTGAATGCATCTACCTCACTCCTGAACAGCGCAAAACCGTTCTGGAAAATGTAATGGCCGCTAACGATGGTTCCTTAACTGTCATTGCTCACGTTGCCTGCAACTCCACCAAAGAAAGCCAGGAACTGGCCCGTCATGCAGAAGAACTCGGCGTTGATGCGATTGCTTCCATTCCACCAATCTACTTCAAGCTTCCTGAACATGCGATTGCCAAATACTGGAACGACATTTCCGCAGCCGCTCCAAATACAGACTTTGTTATCTACAACATTCCACAGCTGGCCGGCGTTGCTTTAACTCCAGCTCTGTATGCCGAAATGCGCAAAAACCCAAATGTGATCGGCGTTAAGAACTCCTCAATGCCTGTACAGGATATTCAGATGTTCGTTGCCGATGGCGGTGATGACTATATCGTCTTCAACGGACCAGATGAACAGTTCATTTCCGGAAGACTGATGGGCGCCAAAGGCGGCATCGGCGGTACCTATGGGGTTATGCCAGATCTGTTCTTAAAAATGAACGAAGCTCTTGAAAACAAAGACTGGGAACTGGCTAAAGCTATGCAGTACGACATCAACAACATCATTTACAAGATGTGCTCTGGACATGGAAATATGTACGCCGTGATTAAAGCCATCCTGAAAGAAAACGAAGGCCTGGAACTGGGAAGCGTTGCTGCCCCACTGGCTCCACTTGCTAAAGAAGACGAAGCCATCGTGAAAGAAGCAGCAAAAATGATCCGCGATGCCCGCGCAAAATATCTCTAAGCAAAAACAGAAACCAGAAACAAATCAAAGCCAGTAATCAATCAAAACCAGACAGTTTGAAGGCATGACTTCACTGACTGTCTGGCCCCATTGCCCACAACCTCCTTCAGAGCGACCACCAAAACCCGTCGCTCTGGGCTGGGTACTGGTAGGACCAAAAAACTGACCATCCGACAGTCAAATCAAATAAGAACAATCAGACAAGAAGAGTCAGTCAAAGCATAAAAATCAATGATCCACCATTCAGGATCAACGATCGAAATCAGACGAAATACGAATCGTCCAATCACAACACACAAGACACACGAATCATACGAATCATAAAAGGAGACAAATTATGCAAGGGTTTACGATCTATGACTTTATTATCCTCGTTGTCTACCTTGGAGCCGTCCTTGTAGCTGGTCTGTTTTTCGCCAAGAAAGACATGAAAGGCAAGGAATACTTCAAAGGTGACGGAACCATCCCATGGTGGGTGACTTCCGTATCGATTTTTGCCACCCTGCTTTCCCCGATTTCCTTCCTCTCGCTGGCTGGAAACTCTTATGCCGGCACCTGGATTATGTGGTTTGCCCAGCTTGGTATGTTGATTGCCATTCCGCTGGCGATCCGCTACTTCCTGCCTGTTTATGCAAAACTGGATATCGACACAGCCTATCACTATCTTGAGCTGCGCTTTGGATCCAAAGCCCTGCGCGTTCTGGGTGCGGTGATGTTCATCGTCTACCAGATCGGAAGAATGTCCATCATCATGTATCTGCCCTGCATGGTTCTGGCTTCTTTAACCAACATCAACGTTAACATTCTGATCCTGATCATGGGTATCATTGCGATCATCTACTCCTATACAGGTGGTCTGAAATCCGTATTATGGACTGACTTCATTCAGGGATCTGTCCTGATTGTCGGCATTATCTTTGCCCTGGTGTACCTGATGAGCCACATCGACGGCGGTATTGGTGCTGTCTTCTCTTCCTTCTGGACAGAGCACAAATTCCTGGCTCCAGATCAGCCGATCTTCGATGCCAACCTGCTTCGCGATTCTGTATTCCTGATGATTTTTGGTGCCGGACTCAACACCCTTGGTTCTTATGTATCCAGCCAGGATATCGTTCAGCGTTTCGTTACAACAACCGATACAAAGAAACTGAACAAAATGATGCGTACCAACGGAATTCTTTCCATTGGTCTTGCTACTGCATTCTACCTGATTGGTACAGGTCTGTATGTCTTCTATCAGCAGAATCCGCTTCCACCAGCAGCTGCGCAGGACCAGATCTTTGCTTCCTATATTGCTTTTGAACTTCCAGTTGGAATTACCGGTCTGCTGCTTGCTGCCATCTACGCGGCGGCACAGTCCACACTCTCTACAGGTCTGAACTCCATTGCTTCCTCCTGGACGCTTGATATTCAGTCCCGTCTGACCAAAAAAGAAATGAGCTTTGAAAAACAGACCAAAATTGGTCAGTATGTTTCTCTTGCTGTTGGAATTTTCTCTATCGTGGTCGCAATGCTGCTGGCTTCTGGCGGAATTACTTCGGCTTACGAATGGTTCAACGGATTCATGGGTCTTGTTCTTGGAATTCTCGTTGGTATCTTTATTCTGGGTGTTTTCTTCCGCAGAGCCAATGCATGTGGTGCTTTCGCAGGATTTGCCGCTTCAACGATCGTCATGATCATCGTTAAATACTATGCAACCAACGTATCGATCTGGTCTTATTCTCTGATCTCGATTGCTGTCTGCCTGGCTGTTGGCCTGCCGGCAAGCTGGCTGTATAACAAAGCAACTGGCAAGAAAACAGATGCACCAAAGTTTACCGTGTACGCTGATTTCAGAAAAGGTCTCAAAACCGAAGAAAGACTGGCTGAAGTCCGCGATGCTTCGGCAGGAGGTATGGCATGATTTTTGCAAGATTAGCTGACCCGGCCAGCCAGGGAAAACTGGAGGCCGGAGTTCAAGAAGCTGTTGACTTTGCCTTAAGCCATGACCTGGCTTCATTTGAAAATGGATCTCATCCGATTGATAGTGACCGCTTGTTTGTCAACATCGTCAGCTATGAGACGAAAACGCCGGAAGAACGGTTCTGGGAGGCTCATAAAGACTATCTGGATGTCCATGTTCCCATTTCTGGGGCTGAACAGATTGATCTGAACTTCCTCGAAAATTTAGAGAAAGGCGAATATGAAAAGGCTGGAGATTTCCAGCCAGCCTTTGGAGACAAGATGGCCAGTGTCATCATGAATCCAGGTGACTTTCTGGTCTGCTATCCCAATGATGCTCATCGCACCGCAGTTAAAGCCGGTGATCAGCCAGAAATGATCAAAAAAGCGATTTTCAAAGTCAAAATCGACTGATTCTATTGATTGACCAAGCACTTTGAATCATCAAACCGTCTTTCAAAAACCGAAAGACGGTTTTTTACTGCCAGATTCCAATCATGGACTGTGCTGGCTAAAATAATAGTAATTGAAAGCTTTTTCAAAGCGGAGAGAAACCGGCCTGTTGGCAGGAATGGCGTGCTATCGTAACGATTCTTTGAAAAGCTTCGCAGATGAAGGTTTGAAGACATGAGAAGGTCTATGAAAAGGAGAGAGAAAAATGAATAAGTTTATCTGCATTGATATTGGCGGAACAGCCATTAAATATGGAGTCGTTCAAAGCGATGGAATGATCGTAAAAGCCCAGGAAACCCCGACCCGCGCCAATAAGGGCGGCAAAGCTCTGGCACAGAAAGTGCGTGGACTGGCCGCTGAGTGCAGGGAAGAATATCCAGAGGTAAAAGGAGTCGCCATTTCAAGTGCGGGAATGGTGGATACAGACAACGCGTCAATTTTATATGCATCCGATGCGATCCCAGGGTATGCGGGAATCTGCTTCAGGGATGAACTGGCCAGTTTGAATCTGCCCGTTGAAGTTGAAAATGATGTCAATTGTGCCGGCCTTTCTGAATATGCAAGCGGCAGTGCCAAAGGGGCCGGATCTGCTCTGGTTTTAACAATTGGAACAGGAATTGGTGGCTGCTTTATTGATCATGGACGGCTTCTTCATGGCAATACGTATTCAGCCTGTGAAGTGGGTTATATGCCATTATATGGAGAACATTTCCAGAAACTGGCTGCCACTTCGGCGATGACGGCCAATGTTGCTAAACGCAAAGAAGAGCCAATTGAAGAGTGGAATGGCCGGAAAATTTTTGAACTAGCGGCTGCTGGCGACAAAATCTGTCAGGAAGAAATTGAGCGGATGTGCACCTACCTTGGACAGGGGATTGCAGCCATCTGTTATATCCTTAACCCGGAAGTTGTGGTACTTGGCGGCGGAATTATGGCTCAGGACAAAATTTTGCGCCCAATGATCGAAAAAAGCTTTACCCAGGCATCGATTCCCCTGATTTCTGAGTCCACCCGGATTGAATTTGCCAGCCACCAGAATGCAGCAGGCATGCAAGGGGCCCTGGTTCATTTCCTGAATTCTCATCCCGATCTTGCCTGATGAGTTTTTGCATTCAAGAGGATGATCAATCGTTAATGTCTGATATATCGAGCAAATGTCGATATAGATATAAAAGGTTGATAGAACTGAAGTAGATCTATAGGAAAGCACACGCCTATAGATTCGAAAAAAGCGGTAAAGAAAAGCGGTAAAGAAGGGAGTGGTATTCACGCAGTATACAGAAAAATCGGCTCTGCCTCTAATTGAGGCCGCCTATTCCAATATGACCCAGACCGAAAAAGGAATTGCCCACTATTTCCTTGAAGAAAATGAACCAAATGATCTCTCATTAAAAGAAATGGCTCGTCTGCTTGCGGTTTCGGAAGCCACTCTGGTCCGCTTTGCCAAAAAATGTGGGTTTAAAGGCTATCGAGAATTTATCTTTCAGTACAGCAACAGTCTGGAAATGAAGAAAACCGGCGAAAACATTGCCCAGTCTTCCTTACAGGTGCTCAATGCCTATCAGGATCTGCTGACGAAAAGCTACAGCCTGATCCGGGAAGAACAGATCTGCAAAGTGGCGCAGATGATTTCGGAGGCCAGACGGGTATATGTAGGTGGAATTGGGTCATCGGGATATGCCGCCAGAGAAATGGCCTATCGATTTATGCGGGTCGGTGTCGGCATCGAGGCTTTTGATGATGTCGATATGATGCGGATGATTTCGGTTTTCCGTGACGACCAGGATTTGGTTTTTGGTCTTTCTTTATCCGCAACCCGGCAAGAATTTCTCGAATATCTCCATGTTGCCCACCAGCGTAAAGCGAAAACGGTTCTGATCACCTCCAGCCCCCGTGAGTGTTTCAAGGAGTTTGTGGATGAAGTGATCATTATCCCATCGCTTTTGCATCTGAATCATGGCAATCTGATCTCCCCGCAGTTTCCGCTGCTGGTGATGATTGATATTTTATATGCGGCCTATATGCGCCAGAACAGAAGTGAAAAAGAAAACCTGCACGGCCAGACTGTCCAGATGGTTGAACGTGACCAAGTCCTAAGCGATGCCCGGCAAAGTAGCAGTCAAAAGTGAATCAGGACAGGCGGCATAAACCAGCCCAAAAAGCAGAGCGGCTGAATGGAAAGCCGCGTCAATTGAATAAGAGTGCAACCGAATGCGAAGCCCAAGCGAACAGACTGAAGAAGAATAGTCAATAGTCGAACAAAAGGAGTAATCAGAATGACAAAACGAATTTTATGCTTTGGAGATTCAAATACCTGGGGATATTGCCCCTATGAATATCGCCGGATGGATGAAAGATGGACCCGCCATCTGGATGGCGGCCTGGATGAGCTGGAAGTTATTGAAGAAGGTCTGTCCGGACGCAATGCGGTGTGCATCGATACCTTCCAGCCCGAAAAATCCGGCTTTAAGGATTTTAAAACCGCAATTCTGACCCATCATCCCCTTGATCTGATTCTTCTTATGCTTGGCACGAATGATTTAAAGTCGTCTTACCATTCTTCAGCCAGATTCATTGCCAATGGTCTGCGCCAGTATGTGCGGGAGTATATGAATCCCACCCTTTTCGAAGGAATGCCCACACCGGCTTTATTGGTGGTGGCACCAATCCTGCTGGCTGATCATCTGCCTGAACTTCAAGGGCCCGGCGGCACCTTCGATGCCTATTCGGTTGAGCAATCTAAGTTGTTAGCGGATGAGATTCAAAACGCAATTGCTCCTTACCCAGTCTATTTTCTGGATGCTTCAAAATATGCTCAGGCCAGTGACTTTGATGGAATTCACATGGATGAAGCAAACCATCAAAGACTGGCCGAGGCACTTAGTCATAAAATCCAGGAGATTTTCAGTCAGACTGCCCAATAAGAAGAGTTGCTTTTCTTTGATGAATTTGAGTCTCTTAAATAAGAAGAGGAGAAACACGGGGTGAAAAGATTGGACTTCTTTTTCATTCGATCAGTAATCGATCCAGCCCTCCTTTAAAAGCTTACCGTAAAAATGAAACAGTCCCTGATTGCTGCACAGCTATCCGGGACTGTTTAGTTGCCTGCAAAAATTCGTGAGGTGGAGTGATCTCAGTTTTTTAAAGAACCCAATCGTACCTCACGCAATTTTCGATTTCCAAAATAAGTATCCGCTAGGTGTGATGCGTTGTTCAGTATGATTGGTCCTGCGGTATATGTATACATGGGGTTGATTTGCACCCCAAGAATGTGAGGCGGAAATTCAGGTTAAGTGTTTCTCTTATCTTCTTTAACTGGAAGAGCTGCTACTAAAATCCAGCCAGCAAGGGGAACAACCATGCAAATCCAAAAATATAACAAACTATTATAACCTTTCATTTTACAAACAGATTGAAATGCTTTAGCAATCCAGTATGTGACTAATATATATAATATTAAGAAGAAAATAATGGTTCCAGGATCTAAATAATTTGATGTCATCTAATGCGGCAAGGAAACCCCATAGCTTGTTGTGGGGAGGAATTGCCGCCTACACCTCCTATTCAATGTTTACAATATTGTTTTGTCGCTTATCAATAAGCCATCCACTCGATGACTCAAGTCTTTTTAATTTCTTCCAGGATACAGAAGCAGATACCGTATTTCCGTCAAGCATCCTGATATCGCATCTTCCTGGTGTTCGTTTTCCCAAAGGCTCTTACGCAAACAGTGTATTTAGCTATCATCACTATTATCGATGACAGCAATTACTGCTCATGGTAATAATCCAAAATACGATAGATAAACTCATCTCAAATTAGGTAATGTCACTTAATCAACAACAAGAATGATTCGGGCTTATTTATTCACCAGAATCATTAGTGTTAAAAACTACATTTGCGTAAGATTCAATTCTTCTAGCAGAGATGGATTGTATTTTTACTATAACATGTTGCTTTTGAATCGTGTATTATTTTTTTTGATTTTATTGTCTATAGATCAATGCGGTGCTATTTACAACATTACTGTTTACACCTTATAGATAATCAAAGCACGACAAAGAGGCGAGTCTCTGGATCTTTTTCAGAATACTCGTCAGTTGTCGTGCTTCTTAATGCTTTTTCGATTTTCTCGCTTCCATTGCCTGTCGGATTCAGGGGTCGATCTAAAAACGTTGTACGAATTCATGGGTATAGTTTAAACTGTTTATAAGACGGCGATAGTATGAAAATCAAATCGAAATATAAATGGTATTGGATACTTGTAGTTTTGCTGATCGTAAATTTTTTGATGAGCACTACAGTGATGTTTGTTACTTTCAGACTATATACGCTGCTTCGATATGGAGTTTTGCTAAATAAAAACCTGGAAATTTGGGTGAAATTTGAAACGTTTTATTATAATTTCAGATGGTATGTTCAACCATTCTTTTGGGCTGCAATTATGGGAACGTCCTTGAAGATTCTCTACGATATTTTAAAAAAACTGGATATAGAGAATTAGTTCAGGCAATCGACACAGAGTTGCTTTTCTTTGATGAATGTGGTTTTCTTGAACAAGAAGACGAGAGATGTGAGGTGGAAAGATGAATTCCTTTTCCATTCGATAAGTAATCGATCCAGTCCTTCTTTAAAATCAGGAAGGATTAAATTCTGTGACCAATCACAAGCCAATATTGGCTTTTAAGCGGCAACGATTGAATTAAAATCTTTTTGAGATTTGGTTTCTGTTGCTTTTTATCGTGCTCATTTGAAGAGCAGTCATGGAAAAATCGGATCGATCGGGAAAGGAAAATCTGTCACTCGATCTTCATCGTTTCTGCTGCAGTGCCATTGTGAACATTGCCAGATTCCATTTCAAATTTTCATCAACCACCATCAAAAGTGAATAAGAGACAGTCTGGTAAAACAGACAGGTCTTTCGGTCCATAGATCTTTTGATCTGCGGCTGCCATAAGCTTTGTTTATTGCGAGAGCTTTTTGAATTTGGATGAAAGTTTACCGATATTTATCCTGATTATTCGAGTCACGGGGATTTCTTTCCTGTGGCTCTTTTTTTGCATTGAAATCAGGAGGGAAGTACTATGGCACAAATCCAAATTCAACATCTGACGTTTGCCTATCCGACAGGCAGTGAAAATATTTTTGAAGATGTCAGTCTGCAGATCGATACCAACTGGAAGCTGGGACTGATTGGGCGTAACGGGCGGGGGAAGACCACCTTGCTGAGACTCTTACAAAATCAATATGAACAGTATGAATATGCAGGGACGATTCAATCTCCCGTTCTTTTTGACTACTTTCCTTATCCGGTTGCGGATGAGCAAAAACAGACTCGTGAGATTGTCCAAAAGATCAATCCAGAAGTGGAAGAATGGCAGATTGATCGGGAACTGTCCTATCTGGATGTCGATCCGGAAGTATTGGATCGTCCGTTTGAAACGTTATCCAATGGAGAACGGACAAAGGTTCTGCTGGCCGCTTTGTTTTTGAAGGAAGGACATTTTCTGCTGATTGATGAACCGACCAACCATCTGGATCTGCATGGCCGTCAGCTGGTTGCCCAGTATTTGAAACGAAAACGGGGCTTCATTCTGGTCAGCCATGATCGGGCATTTCTGGATGGCTGCATTGACCATGTCCTCGCAATCAATAAAACCAGCATGGACATCCAAAGCGGGAACTATTCTTCCTGGCTTCAAAACTTTGAACAGCGACAGACGGGAGAGATTGCCCGCCATACCCAGCTGAAAAAAGAAATTGCATCCATGCAGAAGTCAGCCAGACAGCGGGCAGACTGGTCAAAGAAAACGGAAGCCCAAAAGTTTGGCAATGGACCGGTTGACCGGGGCTTTATTGGTCACAAATCGGCCAAGATGATGAAACGGGCAAAGGCAATTGAAAAGCGACGGGCCGATGCGATTGAACAGAAAGCCGGACTTTTACAGGATCTCGAAACGATTGACGATCTGAAACTGTTTCCTTTGCATGATATTTCCGGAGATCTGGTCGGACTGGACGAGGTAGAAATTTTCTACGATGGTCATCCCGTGTCCAGACCCGTCAGCTTTCGGATTCAGGATAAAGAATGCATTGTTTTCAATGGAGTGAATGGATCTGGCAAGTCTTCTTTGCTGAAACTGATCTGCGGCTCTTCTTTGAGCGGGGCCGACCTGGAGTATCAGGGAACTTTATATAAACCGGCCAGACTTCGAATTTCCTATGTCTGCCAGGATCCTTCCTTTTTAAAGGGAGATCTGAAAACCTATGCCAGAGACCAGGAGATTGATGAAAGCCTGTTCAAGGCAATTTTACGCAAAATGGGATTTGAGAGAGCGCAGTTCGAAAAGCAGATGGAAGATTTTTCCGCAGGTCAGAAAAAGAAGGTCCTGATAGCGGGCAGCCTTTGCCAGAAAGCGCATCTCTACATCTGGGACGAACCGCTGAATTATATTGATCTGGATTCCCAGCGCCAGATTGAAGAGTTGATTCAACGTTTTGAGCCAACAATGATTCTGGTGGAACATGATGCCGCTTTCCAGCAGGCAGTGGCTACCCAGATTGTCAAAATTGAATCCGCAAAGACCGTAAGGGAAATGAACCGGATTGAAAAGCAGGCCAAATAGAAAAATGGCTCTGGCTCTGATTCTGGAGCGGATCTGGATTCAATTACGGCCAAAATCGAATGGCGACCAAAACCAGAAAACGGTCATTGAAAACAAGAGTGGGAAAAAACTTTGGATAAATACCATTTTTGCGGCGAAAAAAAGTTGTCTTCTTGACAAAGATCGATTAGAGTAGGTCGTACGTTCAATTTGAAAGGAGGCTTGATTTCTTTATGCAGATTCAGATTTCGGATCATTTCACAACCCCAAAACTGTTACGTTTTGCGCTTCCCAGCATTGTGATGATGGTCTTTACCAGTATGTATACCATTGTGGATGGACTTTTTGTATCCAACCTCGTAGGTCAGGAAGCCTTTACTTCGCTCAACCTGATCTGGCCGGCGATTGGGATCTTTTCCGCTTTTGGATTTATGATCGGAACCGGGGGTACTGCCCTGGTTTCGAAAACACTTGGAGAAAAAAGAGAACGGCGTGCCTGTGAATACTTCACGATGCTGATCGTGTTTGAGATTCTTCTGGGCATTTTGATTTCTGTGATGACAATGATCGGAATTGAGCCTCTGGCCAGACTTTGTGGCGCAACCGAGGATCTGATTCCTGATTGCATCGCCTATGGTCTGCCTTTACTGGCGTGCATGGCTTTTAGCTTTCTGTCGGCTTCTTTCCAGTCTTTTCTGGTTGCGGCTGGCCAGCCGAAGATGGGACTGATGATTTCTCTGGCTGCCGGTGTGATGAATATGGTTATGGACTATGTCTGCATTGCAATCTTTGGCTGGGGAATTTTCGGGGCTGCCTTTGCGACCGGCCTGAACTGGGTAGTCGGAGCCGTCATTCCAATGGTCTGGTTTTATAAACATCAGGAAAGCCCGATTCATTTCACCAGATTTTCATGGCGCTTTGGCGCGCTGGGCAAAGCCTGTTTTAATGGCATGAGCGAGATGGTCAGCAATGTCTCCATGAACCTGGTCGCTTTGTTATACAACCTCGAACTGATGAAGATCGCCGGCCCGGATGGGGTTGTTGTTTACGGGATCATTCAGTATCTGACTTTCCTGTTTATTGCAGCATTTCTCGGATATTCCATGGCTACGGCTCCGTGCATCGGCTACCAGTATGGTGCCCAGAACCATGAAGAACTGAGCAGTCTTCTGAAAAAATCGATTGGCATCATTGCAGCGGCTTCCGTTGCGATCGTGATTCTCTCTGATGCTCTGGCCCCATTACTCAGTTCGATCTTTGTTTCCTATTCCCCGACCTTGATGGAAATGACTCAACATGCGATCCGCATTTATTCGCTGTGCTTTCTGGCGGCTGGATTTAACGTGTTTACCTCCAGCTTCTTTACGGCTTTGAATAACGGTGTCGTATCGGCTGTTGTTTCTTTGATGCGCACCTTCCTGTTCCAAGTCGGCGCAGTTTTGCTTCTGCCGATCTGGTTTGGCTTAAATGGAATCTGGAGTGCGACAACGGTTGCCGAAGGCCTGTCGCTGGTGGTGAGCATTGCCTTTCTGGTCTGCCTGCGTAAGCGGTATGGATATTAATTGGCTTCTTTGATCAATATATACGATGTTTGGCATAGAGAATTCTATGGATTCGACATGCAATGCGATATCTTCCGTTAAAGATAGAACACGTCTGAGAACTTGCACTTGAAAAGATAAAGAAGTTTAAAGCCTGGATTTTGCCTGAAAAGGCAGGGTTCAGGCTTTTTTTGATGAGCTGAAAATTGACGCTCAGCATTGGCTGACTTATGATTTTCAATATGTTTCTTTCTCTTTCTTTTCCTTACATCGTCTGGATTCCATTTTGTCCGCGCTGTATTGGCTGACAATATATCGATATAGCATCGTCCAATAAGACTGGGATGCCTGGACCAGAATGAGCCAGAAAAAATCAGGAAAGGAAAAGATTAAAAAGATTGATCGGAAAAGACAACCTTCTGGAAATGAAGGACTGAAAGGATGTTTGAATATGTCAATTGAGCGCGTACGTAAAGAATTTGAACAATATGGAATTGCAGACAGAATCCTCGAACTGGATGAGTCGAGTGCGACCGTGGATCTGGCCGCAAAAGCTTTAGGTTGTGAGCCGGATCATATTGCTAAAACCTTATCCTTTATGGGAAATGATGGTCCGATTCTGGTCGTGACTTCCGGATTGGGCAGAGTGCACAGTGGAAAGTTTAAACGGACGTTTCACACCAAAGCAACTATGCTCAAAGCGGACGAAGTTGAAGACCTGGTCGGCCATGCAGTGGGCGGAGTGTGTCCATTTGGCGTTAAAGACAATGTTTCGGTCTATCTGGATGAATCCCTTAAAAAATACGAGACTGTGTTTCCGGCCTGCGGCAGTTCAAACAGTGCCATTGAACTCACTTTACCGGAACTGGAAAAGTATTCCCATTCCAAAGGCTGGATCGATGTCTGCAAAGATTTACAATAGTCACTGAAACTAGTGCGGCGTTTCATTCATATTTGCACAAACTCAAAAAATAACACAAATACAAATGAGGCTGCTGATAAAGTAGCTTTTTCGAAAAGCCCGAATTCGGTTGATTAGTTAAAAATCGGCTAGAAATCACATGAATGTGATTTCTAGCCGATTTTCTTGTTCAAACGGAGCGTTGAGCACGAAA
>CAJTLE010000054.1 GCA_910577085.1 uncultured Allobaculum sp.
CGTAGCTAATATTGTATAGGAATGATGAACGATTTACACTCACCTGTTTGGTGAAAAGCAAAATGGCCGGAAACACGTTCTTTAAAGGTGTTTCCGGCCATTTGTCGTTTTTGATGAATTGTTCAGGCCCAATTTTTTATTTCTCTTGACGTGGCAGACATCCGATCCAGGTCGTCGTCTGCGAAACAAGGGGCAATAGCTGGGGATGGGCAATCGTTGTTGGAATTCTGGCATGGGGCAGTCGAAAAGTTCTTTGAATGGTTTTGGCTGCAAATTGCTCGAAGTGGTCTGTATGCTTTGGATTTTTGCAAAGAGACATAATGGTTCAGGCTCTTGCCAGAATCAGAGTATGAAAGGAATGGTGAACGCTTATTATGAAATTTGTGAGTCCTCCTGATATAGGATTAACCGTCGGTATTAGACCAGCCATCAATAAACATTTGTACATGACAATTTTAATGGCCGAACTGATCCCCTTAGCCTGCGGGCTTTTCGTCATTGATGGACCTGCAATGTCCACAACTGGATATTTGTGGTGGTCTGCCTTCTCAGTACTCCTTACGATTGTGCGAGATGTTACGGAAAAACTGTTTCCATTGACTGTGCTGGGTCAATGTCTGCGTTATGTCTGCCTCTTTCTGTGTGGGATGGTTGTCTACAATGCGGTGGTATTGATATTTTCGAGTCCGGTTTATTCGGTTTTACTGATGGCCAATGGTGTTGCAATTGGTCTGGTTCTGATCATGGTTGCTGTTTTACTGGTCATCAACCGACCAGCCGATGAATAATTTGAACGTAACCTCGAAACACTCTGATAAACTGAAAATTGTTGCTGGCATGAAAATCAGCCCCGTGCCTGGAGTTTGTATCCATGCCAGACGATTGGTATCCAGCTGATGTTTTAAACGTGCAAACGAAGATCGAAAAAGCCCTCTGCAAATCCATTACGGATTGTCAGAGGGCTTTTTGAATTGCGGAGAATTAGTTATTCCGGTTATTGCATCTGTTTTTCAGGGTCTGGCTTGGTTTGAATTTTGGAAGTTTTGTTGATGGGATTTCCATTTTTTCTTTGGTTACAGGGTTGATTCCCATCCGGCTTTTCCGGTCGAAAATGATGAATTTTCCAAATCCGGTAATTTCTACAGTTCCCTCGGATACAAGGGCCTGGGACATTTCTTCGAATACAGTATTGATGATCTCAGCGGCATCCTTTTTCTTCAGATGGAACTGAGAATAAAGGGTATCTGTCAGAGAATCTTTGTTTACATACTTTGGCATACTAAAACTCCTTCTTTAAATCTCGTAGCATTAAATCGTTTGCACAGTTTTTCGGTTCTTTTCCTTCATACAGAATCTGGTAGACTTCTTCGCAGATCGGCATATCAATCTGCTGGGCTTTGGCCAGATCATGGACAACTTTTGCGGTCCGGATGCCTTCGGTCGTCTTGGTGTTGGTGGCCAGAAAGTGATTGACATCGTTTTCCTGTCCGATCTGTTTGCCCGCCTGGAAGTTGCGGGAATTTTCAGAGGAACAGGTGACAATCAAGTCTCCGACGCCTGTCAGACCGATAAAGGTTTCCGGCTTGCCGCCAAAGTGAGTGCCAAAACGGATCATTTCCTGCAGGCCGCGGGTAATCAGGGCAGCCCTGGTATTGTCCTTGTAGCCTAATCCATTAATAATACCGCTGGCAATCGCCATAACGTTCTTTACAGCGGCGCCCAGTTCACTGCCGATTTCGTCGGTTCCGGTGTAAATCCGTAAGTATGGATTGGAAAACAGTTCCTGAACGATTTGGGCGTCTTTTTCAGACTGGCTGACGGCATCAATCGAGGTCAGCTGGCGTTCAACAACTTCTTCGGCATGACTGGGTCCAATCAAAGAGACAACTGAGGAAAGTTTCTCAGCTGGAACGACACGGCGGATGACTTCGCTCATGCGCTCATCGGTTTTTGGATTAAACCCTTTGGCAACGTTGACAAAAATCACAGGGCGGGTTGCATATTCAGCAGCTTTTGCGGCGACTGATTCAATGGCCTGTGTCGGGACAGCCAGAAGGATGACATCTGCATCTTTTAAGACATCCCAGTTGTCAGTTGCTTTTAAGTCTGGATTTAAATCTGTATGAGGAAAATACTTTGAATTTTTGTGGTTGAGATTAATGTCCTGAATTTCACTTTCATTGACGCCAATCAGCTCAACCGGCTGATTGTTATCGGCAAGCACCTGAGCTAAGGCTGTGCCCCAGCTTCCGCTGCCAATGACTGCTGTTTTCATAGTTATCGTTTCCTTGCATTGATTACAATTGGAGTGCCGATAAAGCCGAAAGCTTCCCGCAGTTTATTCTCCAGATAACGCTTATAGGAGAAATGGAACAGTTCTGGTTCATTACAGAAAATCAGAATTGTCGGCGGTGCGACCGAAACCTGTGAAGCATAATAAATCCGCAGCTGTTTACCATTGTGTGGTTTTGGCGGGTTCATCATCTGTGCATCCATGATAACATCATTGAGCACATTTGTTGGAACACGCATGGTGCAGGCCTCATGAACCTGGTCAATTAATGGGATTAAGTTCCCCACTTTGGCTCCAGTCAGGGCGCTGACAAACGCAATTGGTGCATAGCTTAAGAATTTGAACTCTTCCCGGATTTTCTTCGTGATCTCGTTCATGGTCTTGTCGTCTTTTTCGACAGTATCCCATTTGTTGTAGACGATGATGACACCTTTACCGGCATCATGAGCGATTCCGGCAACGTGCTTATCCTGTTCACGGACACCTTTTTCACCGTCAATCAAGAAGAGTACAACATCTGCCCGGTTAATGGCGGATACAGCGCGCAAAACGGAATATTTTTCAATATTCTCGTAGATTTTACCGCGCTTTCTCATTCCTGCGGTATCAATAATGACGTAATCACGTCCTTCATAACGGAAAGGTGTATCGACGGCATCACGGGTGGTACCTTCCACATCGGAAACGATTGCCCGGTCCTCACGCAAAATGGCGTTGGTTAACGAGCTTTTGCCGACATTAGGACGGCCGATGACACAGAATGTGGTCATGCCATCATAAGATTTCAGTTTCTTGTCTGGCAGCAGACGGACGATTTCATCGAGCACTTCTGCAACTCCGGTTCCGTGTTCTGCCGACATGGGCAGCGGATCACCGATTCCAAGCTGATAGAAATCATAGATTCCCATCCGCAGAGTTTCATTATCGGCTTTATTTACCGCAAGGACAACTGGTTTTTTCGAACGGTTGAGTTTTCGTGCAATTGCGATATCATCGCTGGTCACACCTTCGGTGGCGCTGACCAGAAACAGGATGACATCGGCTTCTTCAATGGCGATATCCACCTGCATATTGATTTCATCGCCAAAATCCTGATCCTGAATCTGAATACCACCCGTGTCAATCAGGTTGAATTCCTGGGTCAGCCATTCAGCTTTGCCATAAATCCGGTCTCTGGTGACACCGGGCATATCATCGACGATACTTTTGCGCTCGCCGATAATTCGGTTGAAAACGGTTGATTTTCCGACATTCGGGCGGCCGACAACCGCTACTGTTCCTTTAATCATAGTTATGCTTCCTTTAATAGGGTCTGATTGATGATCTTACAGACGGCTTCGACGGTCTGGTCGAAGGTGAGATTGCTGCTGTCCACCACAGCGGCCGCATCGGATATGCGAAGCGGGTCCGTTTTGCGGTTACGGTCAGTCTGATCTCGCTCGAGGATTGCTTTCAGAACATCTTCATAAGATACATCGATGCCTTTGGCCTGATCCTGAAGCAAACGTCTCTGGGCTCTGGCTTCAGGGGCTGCATCCAGGTACAGTTTTACTTCTGCATCTGGCAATACGACATCGCAGATATCACGCCCATCAAGAATATACCCTTTATCTGCGGCAATGTGCTGCTGCAGGACCACCAGTTTGCGGCGGACGGCCGGAAGGGCTGAATACTGTGAAGCAAGCGCCGAGACATAGGGCTTGCGGATCTCTTCAGAGACATCCCTGCCATTGACAATGACACGACCGTCTTTGATCTGCAGATCTATGCCGGCTAAAGCCTGATCAAGAGTATTGCCAGACTCGGCAGGTATATCCATCTCATGCAAGGTCAGAGCAATGGCCCGATACATCGCCCCGGTGTCGAGGTGAGTCAAGCCATAGCGGCTTGCAATGACATCAGCGATGCTGCTTTTTCCTGCACCGCTTGGTCCATCTAAAGCTACATTAAATGCTTTCATTTAGAAAATCCCCAATTTTGACATCCAGAAGATAGTCAATACGATCAAAATGACAAGAATGACGCAGCAAACAATCATAAAGATCATTGCGCCCTTACCTGCTGGTTTGTCCTCATCATCCTCTTTATTGCGCTTTGAGCGGGAACGATTGACCGCAAAGTAGTCATCTTCTCCAGCCTGCTGCACAGGCTGGGATATGTTTTTTGGACGCGGCCGCCCACTTGCGGGCGTCTGTTGTGCAGCGGGTATCGTTGTGCTTTCAAACAGATCTTCAAACTCTTTAGAGCGGCTTGTAACCTGTCTGGGTGCATTCGCCGTTTTCTTCTTTTCTTTTTTCCGGTTAGCCTTATTGCCAGAAAGTGAAGTTTCAAAGCTGTCGTCTTTGCGAATGGCCTGAACCACTTCCTGCTTGGCGTGTGGCGTAAACAGATCCAGGTAATCCTCTTCAACGATTTCGTCGGCCTGAATGGCGCGTGGGTTTTCAGCGGTATGAGCAATGGATTCACTCTGAGTTGGGGCCGGTCTGGATGAGACAGGTCTTGTCTGAGCCGAAATCACCGAAGAAAGGTCCGAACCATACAGATTGCGGGTAGTTCCGCCGGCATCTTCGTTTTGCTCCATGGCAACCAGATGTTCTTTACGTCTGGCTTTTGCTGTTTTTTCGCTGTTGAGATTATGCAGGATCTGCATCTGCGTATCCTCTAGATTGAGGTCGCCATTGTCTAGATTGTATTGCTTGACTTCTCCAAGCAGGTCTTCAAGCACGGGAATCTGATCCGTTCTGCTCTCTTTTCGCAAATCTGCACGCAGATCCGGTGCTGCCAGGCGTACCGACCGCTCGGTCCGGCCTGTCTGACTGGCTTCTTGCTCGATAGACGTGCGCAGATCGCGATACTTATCTTTTCGAGACAGTTTTGTCATACTTCTCCTCCTTGAACACTGTTTCTATTATAGCAAAATCTCAGGAATAATATACTCCCGGACCCTTTAAGTAAAGGGGTTTTCATAAAAAAAGCCGCTGAGCGGCTTTCAGGATCAGGATTTTGCGCGGCCGGAATATTTTCCGTCAGCTGTAGAAACAACGATCATTTCACCATCATTAATGAATAATGGTACTTTCAGTTCAAGACCGGTTTCAAGTTTAGCGTTCTTCTGAGCCGAAGAAGTTGTATCACCTTTAACAGCCGGTTCGCATTCAACAACCTGCAGCACTGCTTTATCTGGAAGAGAAATACCAAGGATTTCATTTTCGTAGCTTGTGATGTTTACGTTGTCATTTGGTTTGATGAACTTGCGTTCCCATTCCAGACGGCTTGTTGGGATTTCAACCTGTTCGTAAGTTTCGTTATCCATGAAGACCATAGCGTCATCAGTATCATACAGATACTGCATTTCGCGTTTGTCGATCATAGCTGGTTCTACTTTTTCACCACCGCCCCAGGAAAGCTCAACGTTGCTTCCGGTTCTGAGGTTGCGGACTTTTGCTTTAACGACCATGGCAGATCTTGCAGTTTTGTTCTGGAGAGTGTCCAGTACAACGTAGATTTCACCATCTACATTGATGGTCTGTCCTGGTTTTAAATCGTTGGAACTGATCATAGTTTATCGAACTCCTTATTTGATTTTGATATACAGTAACGTAAATATTTTAATGGTCTGACAAATGCTGTCAATCAACTTGTTCTTTAGGCATCGAAGATTTGACAATTATCCTCAGGATTGCCATAAATTGACTGCTTTTAGACCACCACAATAGACTTATTCAGCCCATTGGTCTGAGTAAATTTAAATCCATTATAGCGGATATTCGCCTGAGGGCCCTGTCCAATCCACAAGATTCAGGCCGCAGGACCAAAACATAGAAAAGCATAGAGATAGAGGCTGCCATACAGAAAGTCTGGAAGCTGAAACATAAAGTCCATAGCGAAGAAACTCAAACATGCAGGCCAAAATCCAGAAACTGAGACATCGAAAAGCCGGACCTGCCTGCAGACAGAGACAGATCCGGCCAATGAAAATCAAAATTGAACTGAAGCGCTGCTTAAGCTGTATTTAAGCGTTGCGTACTTTTTTCTGGATGTACTGATCCATGGCAGCAGCTGCCTTTTTACCGGCACCCATTGCCGAGATAACCGTAGCAGCACCTGTTACGGCGTCACCACCCGCAAAGACACCATCACGGGTTGTCATTTCATTGTCATCAACAATCAGACAGCCTTTCCGGTTGGTTTCAAGGCCTTCGGTGGTATGACGGATCAATGGGTTTGGAGAGGTACCAATGGCCATGATCATGCAGTCCGCATCCATGAGGAAATTGGAGCCTTCTTTGGCAATTGGACGACGACGTCCAGAATCGTCTGGTTCACCAAGTTCCATCTGAATGCATTCAACAGCTTTGACACTTCCGTTTTCATCGCTGTGAACAGCAACCGGGTTGTTGAGCAGATCGAAGATGATGCCCTCTTCCATAGCATGTTCTACTTCCTCTTTACGGGCAGGAAGTTCTTCTAAGGAACGACGATAAACAATGTGGACTTCAGAGCCTAAGCGTTTAGCACAGCGTGCAGCATCCATGGCAACGTTTCCGCCGCCGACAACGATTGTTTTTGTTGGATGCTGAATTGGAGTTGGTGAGTCTTCACGATAGGCTTTCATCAGGTTGAAACGGGTTAAGAATTCATTGGCAGAATATACACCTTTTAATTCTTCGCCCGGCATGTTCATAAAGTTAGGCAGACCCGCACCACTGCCGACAAAGATTGCTTCATAGCCATCATCAACCAGTTCATCAATGGTTCCGGAACGGCCGACAACATAGTCCGTCACGATTTCAACGCCCAGATCACGCAGTTTCTGGATTTCGTGCTGAACAATTGCTTTTGGCAGACGGAATTCTGGAATTCCATACATCAATACGCCGCCAGGTGTATGCAAAGCTTCAAACACAGTTACCTGATAGCCAAGTTTAGCCAGGTCGCCTGCAGCCGTCAGACCGGCAGGACCTGCACCGACAACGGCTACCTTATGTCCGTTGCGTTCTGGAGCAGCCAGTTTGGCTTCACCTTTTTCACGCATGTAGTCAGCAACAAAGCGTTCGAGACGACCAATAGCAACCGGTTCGCCTTTAATGCCGCGCACACAGCGCTGTTCGCACTGGGTTTCCTGTGGGCAGACACGGCCGCAGATTGCAGGCAGAGAGCTGGTTAAGGAGATGATTTCATAAGCGCCTTCAAAATCACCTTCGGCAACGCGGGCAACAAAATCAGGAATATGAATATTCACCGGGCAGCCCTGCATGCAAGGTTTATGTTTGCATCCCAGGCAGCGTTTGGCTTCATCAATGGCCATTTCAGGTGTATAGCCAAGTGTTACTTCATCAACATTGGTGATCCGGACTTCCGGAGCCTGAGAAGGCATCGGGTTTTTGTCCATTCTCATATTTGGCATCCTTACTGTCCCTCCTTCATGTTGAGCAGATTGCATGTCTCTTCATAGTCATGACGTTCTTTTTCGAAGTACTGACGGTTACGGCTGATGGCTGCATCAAAGTCAACTTTATGGCCATCAAAATCCGGACCATCTACGCAGGCAAACTGCATTTTGCCATCGACCATCAGACGGCATCCACCGCACATACCGGTTCCATCAATCATGATCGGGTTCATGGAGACGATTGTCGGGATGTCATACTGTTTTGTCAGAGCGCAGACAAATTTCATCATGATCAGTGGTCCAATCGCGATGACTTTATCGATCTTCTGGCCGCTCTTGATCAGTTCTTCAAGTTTGGCAGTAACTAAACCTTTTTCGCCGACACTGCCATCATCGCTCATCAGATAGTAATGATCGGATACATTGCGGAATTCATCTTCCAGAATAACGAGATCTTTGTTGCGGAAACCAACAATAGTATCAACATGTTTGCCAGCTTCATGGAAGGCTTTTGCGGTTGGCAGGGCAATGGCACATCCAACACCACCGCCGATGACAACAACATTTTCCCCGGTAATTTCAGATGGTTTTCCAAGCGGACCAGCAAAGTCAGCCAGTTCGTCGCCTTCTTCAAGTTCCATCAGTTTACGAGTTGTCGCACCGACCACCTGATAAATAATGGTTACCGTTCCTTTTTCAGGATCAGCATCAGCGATCGTAAAGGGTACTCGTTCGCCATCCTCGTCAACGCGCAGGATAATAAACTGCCCAGCCTTGGCACGACGGGCAGCATTGGGAGCATCTACAGTAATCGAGATGACTGTAGGATTGAGAACTTCTTTGCGAAGTATTTTAAACATAATTTCCCTCTTTTCCTATCTCAAATCGTTCGCTGCCTTATTATAGCCGGATTTGGGCATTCAAAAACAGGCCATCCATGATTTACCGGCTTGTTTTGAGTTAATCGCGCCAGATATGTGTGATATTTTGCGATTTTTTCACGATAAAACGCAGAGAAATTTCCTTACCGCAATCCCTTTCATCTGCCTGAATCCCATTTGTTCAAAAAATCACATCATATTGAGTATCAAATCATACATTTAGAAGACAACCGCCAGGCATAAAAAACGCTGCCTGACAATTGATGTCAGACAGCGATCAGAATCTTTATGTTTTCCACTGTGATTCAAACTTGCTCACAGGCAAACCGTATACCTGTCGGGCAGTTTACGTTCTGACCCTCTCAATGAGTCAATCCATGAACCACTCACTTAGCAGTTTGCTTCCTGAGTACCTTATGAATCCCGACTCGATCACTACCTGAGCGGCTTGAAGTGATTTTGCGTATCACCTGGCAGAAAGCGTCTGGCCACATTGGAATGAATGAGCTCATCAATCACTCTCGCGGCCGATAAGCGCAGATCATAGTAGGAAAGTCTGTGTTCTTCAAGAGCCGTATAGATCTGTCGTTTTGCCGACCAGGTGCCGGGCATGATCAGATCATTGCCGGCCTTGATACAGTCGACATTGCTGGCAAGGCCTTTGCCGGTCGCATACCAGTCGGTCATGACAATGCCATCAAAGCCCCATTCATCGCGAAGCAGATCGGTCAACAGCTGGCGGTCATTGGCCGTATAGATGCCGTTGAGCCGGTTATAACTGGACATCACAGCTGCGGGATGGGCCTCCTGGACACAATATTGAAATCCCAGGCAATAAATCTCCCGTAACGGCCGTTCATCGACAATGCTGTCAGACTGTGTCCGGTCACTCTCCTGATTGTTCGCGACAAAATGCTTGATCACCGCATAGGTTCCCGGAATGGTCTGCACGCCCTGAACAACGGCACTGGCAATTTTTCCCGATACAATCGGATCTTCGGAATAGTATTCGAAGTTGCGGCCGCACAATGGATTTTTCTGGATGTTCATCGCCGGTGCCAGCCAGTACGTAACCAAGTAGGCATTCATCTCATCACCCAGAGCCGCACCGACTTTGTGGCATAAGGCCTGGTTCCAGCTTTGCGCCAGGGCACAGCCAACCGGAAAAGCCGTGACATGCTGGTAAAGGATTTTATCTTTTTTCGGATCAACCAGCATAAATGATTTGAGCGGTTTGGGCAGGAATTCCATGAAACTCATGGTGAATTCACTCGTTCTCAGCAATCCGCTTTTGCGGACAGCCGCCGCTCTTGCAATGCGCAGCCCCGCTGGTCCATCCGACAAGTTCACACCAGGAATCTTTTTGTTCCAGAGTTTATCAGTTGTTTTGCCTACACTGGCAAACGAAGCAATATATTTGGCCTGGATGGACGTTTCATAGCCCGCTCCAACCAGCACTTCAATCATCTCTTTGACACTCAAAGAATTCAGAATTTTCATCACATCGGCACCGAAATTCATTTCCGGCCGGTGATAACTGATTCCCCGTGTAGGGAGAGTTGGCATCAACATACCTGGAACATCATCTTCAAGAGCCCCAAGCGTCTGGGCATCAAGTCTTGCCTGGATTTTTTCTTTCGGGGCAAACAGTTCGGTTACCGGTTCTTTTGCCATGCACAGATTGCGGCCATTGATGAGGGTCTGTGTTTTCTCATTGATCAACAAACCACAGATCTGGGTATGAGCCGATGAATTGCCGACCCGAAGCAGATAAGTTCCCTCTTCGAGAATCCATGCGGCTTTACGGGTATGGTAAGAGGCAAGCAGTTCGAATGGGGCCTGTAAAAGCAGAATCTGGGATTCGCCTGGTTCAAGCGTTCTGGTTTTGACAAAATCAACCAGCCGCTGGTATTCCTTATCTAACGTTCCCTGCGGGCAGCTGACGTAAAACTGAACAACTTCTTTGCCCGGTCTTGATCCCGTATTGGTTACCTTGACCTGAATCTGGACTTTATCCGGATACACATTCATGGCCAGACGTTCGATTTCAAAGTCTGTATAGCTGAGTCCATACCCAAAGGGATAGCGGCAGGGGACTTCAAAGGTATCAAAATAACGGTAGCCGACAAAGATGCCTTCTTTATAGATGGCATGATGAGTATCCCCATTCAGGTAACTGTACTCGTCACCAAAAGGCAGATCTTCGTAGGCATTGAGCCAGGTGCTGGTCAGTTTGGCACTCGGTGTAACTTTCCCGGTTAACAGATCCGCCAGTGCATTGCCGCCCTCTTCGCCCTGCTGGCAATAATAAAGCAGCGCACCGACTTCCAGCTCGTCAGGTCTTCCCAGATCCATCTGGCTGCCAGAGTTGATGACCAGAATCGTATGGGCATAGTTTCTGGCCAGAATCTGCAGATTCTCTTTTTCCGTCCAGGTCAGATGAAATTCTTCGTTATCGAGTTTTTTATCCGTGCCTTCCCCTGCCTGTCTGGCGACGACATAAATGGCCGTATCGGTCTGGCTGTCAACAATATCTTTTTCATCAATCAACCGTCCGCTTGGAAGCATGGGTGGATCTTTCATGACATCAATGATCGCGGATGGATCCAGGATATTGGTTTTTGCTTTTTTGAGCGCATAATCGACCCGCGACTGATGGTATTCCTTTTCAAAATCTTCAATCCATCGTTCTGTAGAAATGGTAAATCCGGCGTTTTCCAGTCCCTGAAGGATATTGACTGTATAGCGTTCATTCACTTCACCAGATCCGGTCCCGCCTTTTACAGTCCGGGAAGCACCGGATCCATATAAGGCTACACGTCCAGGCTGTATCGGGAGCGTCTGATTGTGGTTTTCAAGCAGGACAATCCCTTCACAGGCAGCCTGATAGGCAATCTGACGGTGCTCCAGTTCCTGGATTGTGGGTTCTGGTGATGGTAAAGCCCCGGTAACATAGGGGCGGCCTTTGAATAACATGACATCCCTTCCCTTCTTTGATGTATGGGTTCCTGGGTATAAGTTCTCTGAGGTCAAAGCTCTTTGATGTTTGATGTTTGAATGCAGCTTCTGATCTCTATCTCTCTATTTTGGTTTCCAAACCAGTAAATCCTGCGGGTGATGCTTAAAAAGGCAGGCATTTCAGCCCACCTGATCAAAACAAATTTAAATTTTCAATCTGCCTGTCTGTCATTCGAGGTTTCTGGCTAGATCGACAGATCGACTGGATCAAAATAGACCGGCTTTGGATTTCCGGGTTCATCCATCTCATAGTTGCGATCATCCAGATAGTCCAGAAAGGCTGGTTCCTGATGTTCATCACGCAAGGCATCCAGAAATAACGTAATCGCCGTGACAGCCTTCTTTTCTGCTTCTTCATACAAATCGAAAAAGGATTGTCTGGAAGGTTCGCCGGTCGCCGGGTTGAGCCATTCGTTATGGAGCAGGTTGCAGACATCAATATTGTCTTCGGCAACATTGGGAATCGAACAGCCGGAAGCCAGGTATTCAATCCCCAGCATTTTCTCCAGCGGAATCACCACTTTTTTCTTACGGTTGGATGGATCATACAGATGGGTCTGCATGGTTTTCCAGTCCTGCAAAGCCGCGGCAAAATGGTAAGCCGGAATCAGTTCGCCATAAATTTTGTCGATGGCCGGAACGTAAACTCTGGCTAAAGCTCTTGCCACCTCGGGTTTGTCACTGAGGCATTCAACGGCCGGATTGTAATCGGCCATGGTTTTATTCTTTTTATATTTGAGCATGGCTGCATCTAACAAAGACTCATAGCGATGATGCGCCCAGGAAGAGCGGCCTTTACAGTTGCCTGTGCGGAAATAAATCAGCGGATGGGCAGTAGAATCTAAAGCCCAGTGGCACAAATGGCCGCACACATAGGCAATCATATCTTCCCGGATCTTTCGATCTTTTTCACGGCGTATGGAGCGCAGTGCACTGGCATAAAAGTCATTGATATGTTCAGCATGAAGCATCGTTCCAAACTTACGGATTGGAGATGGCTTCACGAAATGGGTAAACGTTGCATTATGGAAGAACAGAAAGTCCGGTCCCTGACCGCCGGTAATCATGATCTGGCGGTGGGCATTGAGCATTGGATTGTGCAGTTTTTGCAGGACATCTTCCGTAAATAAAGCATGAGTAACAAGACTTGGCATATCAGCCCTCCAGTTTCTTTTTCAGCCCGAGAAACAGTTCCCGCTCCGCGTAGGTATCCATGGAGCAATAGTCACAGATCTGCTGGGCGATTTCTTCTTTTTCGTTTTCATCTTCGGTATGGGAAGCTTTGCGATAGGCAAAGACGGCATCCATGCCATTCTGAACCTCGAGCAGCTTATATCCATCCTTGGTCGAAAACAGGGGAAGCAGCGTTTTGAGTGAGCTTTTGCCCCGCTGGCGCAGATCATAGTAGCAGCCAGTTTCAAACGGTGTCGACAGATCGACCATCCGCTCACACAGAGCTTCCAGCCGCTCGCGGTACTCTGGAAACTGTTCAGCCAGCTGCATGAGCCGCAGCTTTTCCGCTCCTTCCATATTAAAGACCATGATACTGCCGGTTGGCGGGACTTCAGCTAACAGATGTTCAATGAAATCCTTACGGCAGTCGCCGGTCGAAAAATAGACGGAATGCTCGAGCCGGTCATCTTCATGTTCGATGTGCATCGAATACTGGAAACAAAGCACGGAAAAAGGCTTCATTCCTGTATAGGGAGCCAGCGCAAAGGTATCCCATTCAAAATCAAGATACGTAATCGGATAGACCAGATCATTCATCCATTCCTGCAGGGCCGGCTTATCCATGAAGACCCCGTCTGGATTTTTGGCAGCCTGAATCTGGGCATACTGCAGACTGGTGCCTTCAATCATCGAGGCCGGGATCTGATCCAGGGTATAGATGCCCTGCTCATCAAAGTCGTTGCGGTTGGACGAACTGCTCAGCAAGGCAGCTGCCTGATCGGGGAGCTCTTCAACCTGGAAGCATTCGTTATAAAACGGACACTTGGATGGCGAAGTGCAGATTTTGACATGGCGGGCAGCCTGCCCCTGCGGCGGCGTACGAAAGACTTTCCAGGCCAGTTCAACCAGTTCTTCAGGCGTAATATAGGTCTCGATTCTGGTAATCTGCTCGTCGGCTGTCTGGCGGTAATAGCCGCCATGCATTTTCTTCAGATGGGTCTGCGTCGCAAAGAAGTCTTCGGGTTTTGGATCTTCCTGGCGGACGTAGGCTTTGTTCAGGTATAGAAATTCATGTTCACTGATTGTCAGGCCACACAGTTTGACAATCTGCTGGTCAATCCAGAGCAGATCGAGCAGGCTTTCTTTTGGCGCGGTGGAGCAGACGGGATAGATCGCTTTATACGTTCCATCTTCTTTTCTGACCATCACCGGGATCGTTGTCCGAAGTCCTTTGGCTTCAAAGCGCAGATTGCGGCCTTTGCCATCCTGTTCGAGGATTTCTAAAGAACGTTCGGTTGGATCGTTGACTTTGCCTTCCTGCAGATGGGCATCTTCAAAAAGCCGATCTAACATTTTCTGGTATTCAGCCCGATCCGGCCGCAGCAAAGGCGGCATCATTTCTTCACGGGCAAGCAGGGCCTTGCGGGGGCAGTGCATGGCGGTTGCCAGTTCGTTTGCATGAATTGTTTTTTTATTGGTAGTTGGCAAGGATGTCTTTCATTCCCTTCACATATTGTTCAACGCGGCTTGCCGGAGCAGTCAGCCGGACGTTTGCTTTCATCGAATACAATAATCGCATAACCTGCTCGGGATTGTTCGATTGAAAACTGAATCGACACCATTCTCCCGTACTTTCCAGCTCATGAAGATTATCGCCCCAGTCGATTTCCTCAAAAAAACGCTTCTGATCTTTGCGAACTTCAACTTCGTAGGTTTCAGTATCGGTCGGGACAATCGTCGTCTTCCCGATATGATCGCGCAGCCGGAACTCGGGATCGCGGGTGAAATGATGGAAAGAGGAGTAGAGTTCGAGAATGCGCTGCTCGGAAATCCGGTAGTTGCGGTATTCCTGGTGCATATGGTCAAATCCGCAGAAATACCAGCGCCCTTCCATCGAGATAATCGCATAGGGATCGACCAGGCGGGTTAAAGGCTGGGTATTGGCACGGGAGAGATAGGTCACTTCCAGGGTCTGATTTTCCACCATGGCTTTACGGATGGTATTGAGCAGGACGGTTCCTTTTTCAGAAAGATGCTGACCATTTTCTCCGACAAAGTAGATCGGAGTCTCCTGCATTGGATGACGGGTCTGCGACAGAATCTGATCCATGACGGCCAGCGATTCTTTAGTAAATGGAAAACCAGTCTGTGAGCTGATAAAATCCCTTGTCTTGCGCAGGGCTTCGATTTCCTGGCTGTTCAGATCCGGCAGGGCAATCAGGGTTGTCTTGTCAAGTTCGTACCCGCCGCCAACACCTCGCCGGCCCTTAATGGAATATCCGGCTTTTTCCAGATCTTTACGGTATTCACGGATATTGCGCTTGTTGCATCCGATAATCTGTGCGAGTTCCTGAATGCTGACAAGACCACGGCTTTTTAAAAGCATCAGCATGCGGATACAGTTCGCTGTCCGATTCATGATCAATCCCCTTCCTGTTTCCCTCCCTGCCTTCACGGCAGTTCCTATTTAAAACTTCAAAGCCTTCAAAAAGATCCAGCCGGATCCAAAGATCTCCAATATCTCTGATCTAAAAATCTCCAATATCTCCAATCTATAGATCAAAGGTATATAGAAGATATATAGAAAGAGATGGCTCATCAAAAATGACTAAAAACGCTCCGACAATCAGACAGCCATTCAAACGGACAACAAGTCAGAGATCTCAAGAAAGTCCTGATTTCGATTTACAGAGCCATCAAAAGGCTATATCCCTTCAAGGCAAATCATACTCAGATTTTACCTGCACGCCTTCACCTTGTGAAATGGCTTTGCCACCATTCTTCCCCTAATGACGATTCACCGGTTTAAAACAGACGTTTTTCAGTGGGTTTGTTCAACGGATATTTTCCTTCACCAGACAAAAAGACTGGAATGGTCAGACTGGAGTAAAAGGCCATAAGCAATCCGCAAAGATCAGGACTGAAGCCCACTCTGAAATCCGTTCACGATCCGTAGATTCAAAACTGACCGGTTTCCATGACTTTCCCATGTTTTTTGATGTTTTGCGGCATTTTTTCTTCGATCAGCCAAACCGTGATCTATCATTTTGACGGTTGTTTTCAAACTCGCTAGAATCACGTCATAAATTTTGATCGAAGAGGTGAACTTATGAAATACATTTTTGTAACAGGCGGCGTTGTATCCGGCCTTGGAAAAGGAATTACCGCAGCCTCCATCGGCCGTCTGCTCAAAGCGCGCGGCTATAAAGTCACTGCTCAGAAACTGGATCCCTATATCAACGTCGATCCGGGCACGATGTCTCCCTATCAGCATGGTGAAGTTTTCGTCACCGATGATGGTCTGGAAGCAGACCTCGACCTTGGCCACTATGAACGCTTTATCGATGAAAATCTGCATCAGTATTCCAACCTGACCACCGGTAAGGTGTACTGGAACGTCTTAAACAAAGAACGGGAAGGAAAATACCTTGGTCAGACGGTCCAGGTTATTCCGCACATTACCGATGAAATCAAAAACTTTGTCATGTCCGCTGGCACAGTTGCCAATGCGGATGTTGTCATCACCGAAATCGGTGGCACGATCGGTGACATTGAATCCCAGCCATTCCTTGAAAGTATCCGTCAGGTAGCCCAGGAAGCAGGCCGCGGCAACTGCCTGTTTGTCCATGTCACCTATATTCCTTATATTTCCGGCTCCAAAGAATTCAAGTCCAAACCGACGCAGCACTCGGTTAAGGAGCTGCAAAGCTTTGGGATCCATCCGGATCTGATCATCGCCCGCTGTGACGAAACGATCCCAAAATCCGTTCTCGACAAGATCTCCCTGTTCTGTAACGTTGAACCATCCAGCGTTTTCGAAAACCGGACGCTTGAATCTTTATATGAAGTGCCTTTAATGCTTGAAGACCAGGACATTGCCAAGGTTGTCTGTGACAAACTCAGCCTGCCCTATCGTGAACCGGATCTCAATGACTGGCGTGAACTGGTCGGCCGTATCAAATCAGCCAACCAGAAAGTCACCATCGGTCTGGTCGGCAAATATGTTCAGCTGCATGATGCCTACCTGTCGGTAGCTGAGGCGCTCGCACATGGTTCCTTTGAAAATGGCGTCGATCTGACCATCAAATGGATTGACTCCGAACATCTTGAAAATCTGGATGAAGTCTTTGCGGATGTCGATGGCATCATTGTGCCCGGCGGTTTTGGCGGCCGGGGCATTGAAGGAATGATTGCAGCCGCCGGCTATGCCCGCGATCATAAGATTCCATATCTTGGCATCTGTCTTGGCATGCAGATTGCGGCGATCTCCTTTGCCAGAGATGCTTTAGGCTATGCGGACGCCAACTCCTTTGAATTCGATGAAACGAGTGAACATACGATCATCGACTTCATGGTCAACCAGTCCAACGAAATCAAAAAAGGCGGCACCATGCGTCTTGGTGCCTACCCCTGCTACATTCATGACAATACCCTGCTCCATGATCTGTACCAGGCTGACCATACCCGGGAAAGACATCGTCACCGTTATGAGTTCAATAACCTCTACCGCCGCGAATTTGAAGAACACGGAATGAAGATTTCGGGAACCAGTCCCGACTTCTCCTTAGTAGAGGCCATCGAATATACAGACCATCCTTTCTATATCGGTGTGCAATACCATCCAGAATTCCGTTCGCGTCCAAACCGCCCACATCCATTGTTCGCTGGTCTTGTCAAAGCAAGTCTTGAAAACGCAAAACGAAAAGAAGAAGAGCAGGTTCTGGAAGAAGTCCTCGAAACCGCTGTTCTTTAATCCTGCCTTTTAAAGAAAAGCCTGATACTCCACGAAATAAAAAACGAAACGAAACAAATGAAGTAAGACAAGCTGCAGCAGCGTTTCCCTTCTGGATTTTTGAAAGAATGGATTTCCATTCCAGGATTCTAAGTGGTCGCTGCTGCTTTTTTATTGCGGCTGAAGCAATGGTTTTCAAAAGAAAGATCGGCTCACTGAAAAAATCGGTGGGATTTGGGGTTCTTGACAGTCTGGTTGTACGAAGCGTCGATGATCTTTAAGAAGAAGTAACCATCATCGTGGTAGCCGAAAGCCTGTCTTCGTACGGTCTTGA
>CAJTLE010000055.1 GCA_910577085.1 uncultured Allobaculum sp.
GTCTCAAAAAGGAGTCGATCTCTTCCGCTAAATTCAGTATATAGAATGTCCGACGGAAAAATAATAATTCTCAGCACCCCCAGTTACATGGGGAGTGGCAGAGCCCGATCTATGGGAATTTTGGATGTTCAAGTCCAGACAAAAGCAAAGATAATGAATTAAAAATCGTCTCAGATTCTTCTCAAAAAATTGTAAGCAGTGCTGCTATGAATTCTTCGGCAACTAGTGATTCGTCTAATGCCTCTCAAATAAGCACTAACTATAGGCCTCAAGGAAAATTCTCTGCTGATGAGCTATTCATGTCTATACCACAAAACTCTGACACGTCCATACAGCCCAATTCCGTTAATAACGGCTGGTTTTTCTATCAAACTATAGATCCTACGATTTGTTGGTTATATCCAACAAAAGGATTGTATGGATGGGATTCCAAGAGTGAAGAACTCTATTTATTAAGTGAACGTAATCCTGAATCTAAGGAACGTGTTTGGGATTTTATTGTTATGGATGGTGACCTTTATGAAAGCAGAATCTCTCAAGATGACAAGGGACTCATGAATAAGGTTTTTTGCAATGAAGAGTTACTGCTTGAAAGCTATGTCACCGCACCTTCACAGGCGCTTGTGTTTTCAGTATTGAACAATAAGCTTTACGGAACATTAGAAAGACTCAGCGAAGAATCTCTTGCTTTAGATTTTATTGAGTTGAATCAAAACGATTATCAAATCATTTGGAGCAAAGAGCAGTCTCTGGAACAGAACACCCCTCTTCTTCTTAAAAGCCCATATTCACAATATGGGACGCAAAGAATAGTTTTTGAATATCAAGATGACTCTCAATTAAAACTGGTATTTTATGATGGAAGTCAAATTCTAGAAGTCCTTACAGATATTTATGCTCACCAATTAATCCCCTTGCAGTCAGGAACTTTGGTTTGCGAATTAGAAATTTCTCAAAAGGATATGCAATATAACACTAGCTATTGCTGGTATGAAGCCGGATCAAACGAAAAAGTAGAACTTAAGGTTATTAATCCTCCAAATCAGCCAGATGGATACGGAGCAGAATACAAAGATAGCTATCTAGTCTCTGGGGGACCTGATGGAGTATTTAGAGCCTCAGTTGAAAGTGGAGTTTTGTCATTTGAACCGATTAGTAATATTCCAGCAGGGAAATATAATTTCTATAGTCTGGAAGGTGATACTGAATCGTTAGTCATTATCAGGAACTCCATCGACGAGAATCAGCACTCTTATTTAGAGTATTCGGCCTATTCAATTGATGAGAATGAGTAAATTAAGTTCACTATAAAAGATTCTTACGATACGTAATGAGGGTTCTTATTTTTAAAATCCTCTATACCGCCCACCATAAACAAAGCGTATCAGAATCTGAAGAAACACTACGTGTAACTCCCCCTTATAAAAGAGCTAATAGAACAGTATGTAAGACGTATCTTGTTATTTGTGATTATCTAAACAAATTCAAACAAAACCCGGAATTCATATTGGCATCATGTTCAAACCTTTACTTTTGGTGCTGAATTTCGGGTTCCATTTTTTTAGGAACTGAATAATAGATGCGTCAGAAAAATAACTTTTGTCTGCCGCATCTTGATTTTGAAAGTGAAAACAATATGGATCAATTAGAAACAAAGAAGAGTATGCATGCCCAGCCAATTACTGAGGCGGTTTTTATAGAATTTGCCAGCAGCCATCCGCTTAACAGTATCTGGCAGAGCCCGATGATGAGCCATATGCAAGAAAGCAAAGGGAAAAAGGTTTTGTATCTTGGCGTTTTTGAAGGCTCTGAATTAATCGGTGCCTCAAGCGTGGTTCTGGAACCAGCCCACTTTGGTAAGTACCATGCCCGGACAATGAGGGGACCGCTTCTCAATTATGAAGATCCAGGCGAAAGGATTGCAGCTCAGTTAAACGCAATCACAAAATATTTGAAAAAAGAAAAGGTTCTGTACTGGACAGCTGATCCTTATTGCATTTACAGCAGACGTGATTTAGACGGCAAAATCAATCCGGAATTTGAAGTCCGAACAGATTTACTGGAAGCATTCAGGATGAGTGGAGGACTTCACAGTGGCTTCTCAACAGGAATCGATAACAGTCACGAACCGCGATGGATGTACATTGTCCCTTTAAAAAGTTCAAAAGAACAAATCCTGCACTCTTTTGAAAGGAAGTGCCAGAGAAGTATTTTAAGAGCCGAAGAAAATGATGTAACAGTCAGAGAAGTCAATCAATCGGAATTGTACCTTGTGCATGAGCTTTTGAACCAGGCAGCCAAAAAACACAATTTTCAATGGCGCGAAGCCAGTTACAACGAAAACTTGTGGGAAGCGTTCCATCCGTCCGGAGCTGTAAAATTCCTGGTTGCCGAAGTCAATCTGGATCAATTCACCTCTAAAATGGAAGCTTTGATTGCGGAAAATAGACAGAAACTGTCCAAAGTCGAGAAGCGGATTCAACAAGTGCCATCAAAAAAGATGGAAAACAGGAGACAGACACTCAATGAAATCATCACAAGCCAGAATAAACGTTTAGATGAAGTATTGAAATATAAAACACAGGGCAAAACGCTGCCCCTGGCAGCAGGAATATTTTTCATCTATGGAAATGAAGTGATCTGTTTGATGAGCGGATATGACGAACAATATGCCGATTTTTGTGGCCCTTATGCCATGCACTGGGAAATGATTCAGTACTGTCTGAATCATGGATTAAATCGCTACAATTTATACGGGATCTCAGGTGATTTTTCTTCCTCCGCGATTGACCGTGGAGTATATGATTTCAAGCGGGGATTTAATGGCGAAGTCTGGGAACTCATGGGAGAATTTCAATTTCCGGTCGACAGAACACTATACAAAGCATTCAAATATCTGAAAGCGGTGAAAACGAAACTCAAATCTTTTTAACAAACCAGACCGAAAACGATCGAGAAATGAAAGTGAAGAGCACCGATGTTGAACGAGTCAAGTTCAGGCAGACTGATTTTGAATGCAGAACAAATCCAAAGCGGCAGTCTGACTCTGAACAAACATACTCTTTATATCGCATCGCATCTACCTGAAGGATTGCGATGATAAAGGAATATCGAGACTATGCTTGAATACCATACTGATCTGGCTTGAAATGAAGTATTAATGCCAGAAATAATCAATAAAATATGAGGGGATCAAAATGAAAATAAAAAATCACTTTATGGCTATTGCGGCAGGATTCACCTGCCTGTCCCTGTTGGGAGCAGTTCCAGCTGCGGCCCAGGACCATGATGAAGCCACTCAGAATATCTACCGTCTGTACAACCGGAATACAGGCGAACATCTTTATACGGCTGCTGCCGAAGAAAAAAATGCATTAATAAAAGCCGGATGGTCCTATGAAGGAATCGGCTGGGTCGGATTAACAACCGGCGATGGAGTTTATCGTCTGTACAATCCAAATGCAAAAGGCGGCGATCATTACTACACCGTCAATACCAAAGAAGCCGATGGCTTATGCAAGCTGGGATGGATTCTCGAAAATGATGGCCAGCCTGTCTTCATGTCCGGCGGCGATATCGATCTTTATGTCGCCTACAATCCCAATGCAAATTCTGGGGCTCATAACTACACCACCGACCGGAACGAGCAGGAGTCTTTGCTTCATGCTGGATGGCTGTATGACCAGGTTGCCTGGAAAGTGGCCGGCATGGGATCTGCACTGACTGATCCTGCCGTCTTCTATGAAATCGCTGGAAGCACATTCGGGAATAACGTTTACGGTTTTGCGGGAGGCCCGGGCGTTACAATGGTCATCAACAGTGACGGAACATTCAGCGAAACCAATGAAAGGATAGCCGACCAGGGCGGCTCGGAGCTTTCCAGATTTACCGGCCAGCTCTCTATGCCTGAAAAAATCGACGAATATACCTGGAAAGTATCGGTTGTCTCGACCAGCATGACTCAGCCGGCGGGCACAACGATTTCTGAGGACGGAAGCACAAAACAGGTCGTGGACCCGTTTGCGGGATTCTATGGGTCTTCGGAATTTTACATTGCTTCTCCAGAGAAACCATTTGAAGACTATCCGGAATACTTCCAGATGCATGCCAATATCATGCCAGACGCTTTCAAAAACAACTTTGGCGGATCCTATATTCTTTACAGTGCAGATGGGACAACCTGCCTTGGCGTGATGAATCCAGACTGGAATTAGACCGAGACAGACTGTTTGTGTTCAGCTTTAAAGCCTACCTGATCCATCCCGAAAAGCCTTCTGAGATGAGCAGGCACGAAAGGCTTGTTTTTTTCAATACTTGTTCACCTGAGTACGGCTGGAAACCACTGGATTTCCGGCCGTTTTTATGTGGACACATTGCTTCGCCAAGGTGATACGCCAGGAGGGGCAGTTCGCATCGCAGATATTTAAAGCGTATATGAATGCCTGCAGTGGAAGAAGTTCAGGTATTCAGAAATCCAAAGAAAAGAGCAGCAGCTTACAAAACTGTCAAACGAAAGAAATCCCAGAGAAGTTCTCTGGGAAAAGTCGAAAAACAGAGTGCCAAACGATCCTCTATTGATCCGTTTCCTTGTCGTCCTGAGCAGACGAGGGAATGCTGCGGGTCGAAAGTTTGCGCAAAGCCTGGAAGGAAGCCCGTTCGGTCTTTTTCGCTTTTGGTTTTTGAGCCAGGCTGTCTCTGCTGGTTTCTTTTGATGAGAGGTCAGAAGATGGCCTGGCCGGTTCTTGCTGCATGGCGGGCTGGGCTTTTGGTCTGGCCGCTTTTTCTTTTGAGGCTGGATTGTAAATCTGTGGCTTGATTTCCCCACGAAAATAATCGCGGATGATCGGGAAAGCTAAAGATTCATAAGCTCCGTCATATAAGAAACGATGATGGGCGCTTTCGAGAAAGACGAGATACTTGTTTGGATTTTCGATCTGCTCAAACATGCGACGGCTGGATTTGAAGGAAATGACTTCATCGGCCGTTCCATGAAGCATCAGGATCGGACAGTCAACCTGCAGAATGGATCCTCGATAGCGGGAAACCACATTTAAAAACGCTTTGGTCTGATCGGAACTCATCGATCGGGGATCCTTGTTGTCGCCAGAAGACATCACTTTGCCTCTGGCTGCTTTCTGGATCTTATTGAAGTCAATCGGATAGAAAGCAGGAGCTGCCAGCAGCAAATCTTCTACCGGGTAGACGGAAGCCAGATAACTGGCCACAACTCCGCCCATGGAAAAACCGAGCAGATGAATCCTGCGTTTTTCATCGACCGCTTTGCGCAGTCTTGCTTCACAGCGCAAAATCCAGCTGCGAAAATCGGTGTCGGAAAGATCTTCCGGGTCGTAGTAGGAAAACGTCCAGACTTCAAAGCCCTGTTTTTCGAGATAGCTGGCCAGGGGATCCATCTCGTGTTCGGTTTTGCGGCCGAAGCCGTGGATCGTAATGACCAGGTCTTTTTTATGAAATTTTGGAAATTGGAATCGCATATATCCTTTATATCATTTTAACGGCTAAATATTCCTGAAACGATTCTTATCATTCTCTTAATATTCCTTCGAAAAATTCACTCTTAAAGGGCAGAAAAACGATCAGAAAGAGAGAAAACTGAGAGGAGTCGGAAAGTGCGGAAAATCGGCGAATAAAAACGGACTCATAACTATCCGGTCGTGAGAATTTGTATCGGTTGAAAGTTATGATATAAAGAACAGTTTAAAATTTAATAAATCGAGAATATGTAGATAAAAACAACAGACAAAAGCACATTTTGGGCAAAGAGAGAATCCCACCTTTATTCCACACCTATGCAAAAATGCATACCCAGTAAAAAGAGAATATAGGAATTTAACCTTAAATAACACAGATATCATCTAATAAGGTTGATATTCCTCATACCTACAGCATACTTATGAAGTTTTAATTTGCGAAAAAGGGATCTTAACAAAAACTTTACTCGAGTAAAATTTTTAGTGTATCTGCCTTTTACTGTAGAGAACCTGTTTGCTAAACTTTAATCGTCAAAGGGAACAGAACTCAAATTGAGTTGTTCCAGGGGACACCAGGGAAAATATTTGAAAGGTAGAGGTAGACAATCATGACAAAGGAACAGGAAAGAATCAAATTATATCATTTAAACAAATCCAACCGGCGCATCCGCTCCAAGATGATGAGAACGCTGAAACTGACCGGTGAGGGCGAATACGACACCGCCAGCAGACTTCTCAACGAAACAAGAAGAGAATTTGATCAGATGCGTCTGGAGAATGCAGAGCTGCTCGATAATTCTTCAACAGAAGGAAGTCAGGACGTAGAATCCAATTTTGGTTTCACGGAAGTTTTCCATGATTCCATCATGATGGCGAACCGCCTGCACTCCAAAAACTGCTCTGCAATTAAATTTCACATCTATAATTAACCGTACACAAGCAAAGCGTAAAAGCCAGATTTCATTTCTTTAAAAATGAAAAAGGCTGAATCCGTTTCATTCTTTTCTGGATTGTCATGGTGATCGCAATCTTTGAATCTGCGTGCGAACTTGGTTTTTCAGCATGGGCGATGAAAAACCTTGGCAGATCAAGGCGTAACTTTTACCAGTCAGGCAATGGAAATCTGCTGCCGAAGGACTCTGACACAAGGAGTTCTTCTTTTTTTTGCCCCTTTCCATTGTTCGGTCTTATCTGTTGTTCAGTTTGGTCTGCTGGTCAGCCTTGTCTGCTGTTTCGCCCTGTCTGCCTTTTGGGCAGGATCTTCAGGATCTGTTTTGAAGCCTTTGATTTTCTTGAAAAAGATGACTTCAGGCAGACTGTCTTGATGAGCCTGCAGGATTAGCTTCTTCCTGTTTAAAAACAGGTTAGATGGTTAGATGGATTCGAGAGAAATGGTCGTTGGCCAGGAAGAAACAAATCCTGCAAAGGAGGGGTAGACGATAGGCTCTTGTCTATCGGGTAGAGCCCTATAGACGTGAAGACAGCCTGCCCAAAGTCGAACAGACGCAGGGACTGGCCAGTCAGCCTGTAGGATCAGTTCAGTCGATGCGGTTTGTGGTTGTTTGCTTTTTCGCTTCCAGACAAATCCCACCCCATAGAACAATCTGTTTTTTGAGTCCTTTCCATGAAAAAATGCGCTGGACACCAGGGAAAGTAAGTTCAGGGCAGATTCAGGAAAGAGAAGGACCAGAAAACAGAATGGAAATCCATGCCTCGTCTATACTGAATTCGACAAGTGAGAAGTCCGAAAAAATCTGGCAATTGTGGGTTTTGTATGGTTTATTGAAATAATTTGGTCCTACCACGAAGAGGACGTCATCAATATACACTATCTGTCCCCAAAATATCGAATTATTTCACCTGAAAAATTACTTTTTTGCGAATCTTTGAAATTTCTTCCTCTCTTTTTTCGGTTCTTTTCTAAGAATTATGTGTTTATGGTAAACAGGCATCACGAAAGCGTGTTCACCTGAAAATGACACATGTTCATAAAACTGGAATCTGAGTATGATGACAAAGTGCTATAGCGGAGTAGAAATAGTCTTTTTTGAATCGATTTGTCAGAAAATCATTCGTTTTTTCTGAAAATTCCAGAAAATCAAAATTCTGAGTCTCAATTTGAGTTGTGCTTTGTGGGATTCATGGTAAAGTGAAACCACAAATTGGCAGAGAAAAGAAGAGTAACTGTTCTCGAGAGCAAAGAGAGTTTCTGGCCGGTGGAAAGAAACGTCAAAAGGGCAGTGAACATGGTCTTGGAGCCGCATGATCGATTAACAGACATGACGGGAACGCCCGTTACAGCGTTAGAGTATGCATGTACTTGATGAGGCAGTTTCTGGTGACAGAACTGTGAATTTAGGTGGTAACACGAAGTTTCAGCTTTCGTCCTAATGTGATGAAGGCTTTTTTTATTGTTTAAGGAGGGAATGTTTTGATTCGTTTAGAGCATGTTACCAAAACATTCAAGACAAAAGACGGTGACGTACATGCAGTCAAGGATGTCTCCATTCATGTCCGACAGGGCATGATCTATGGCATCATCGGATTTTCCGGCGCCGGAAAATCCACACTGGTTCGCTGCATCAACCTGCTGGAACGACCAGACGAGGGAAAAGTTATCTTCGATGGAGAAGATCTCATGGAAGCTTCGCCATCCGCACTTCGAAAAGCAAGACAGAAAATGGGCATGATCTTTCAGCACTTTAATTTGCTGCCAGCCCTGACAATCTATGACAACATTGCCCTTCCGCTGAAAATGCAGAAAGTGCCCAAAGCGGAAATTGATCGGAAAGTCATGGAACTGCTCGAACTGATCGATCTGGTGGAACGCAAAGATTCCTACCCCAGTCAGCTGTCCGGCGGACAGAAACAGCGGGTTGCTATTGCCAGAGCCCTGGTCAATGATCCCAAAGTTCTGCTTTGCGATGAGGCCACCTCGGCACTTGACCCCCAGACCACCCAGACCATTCTGCGCCTGATCAAACGCATCAACAAAGAGCGCGGGATTACGGTTGTGGTCATCACCCATGAAATGTTTGTCGTCAAGGAAATCTGCGACCGGGTAGCGGTCATGGATTCCGGACGCGTAGTGGAAAAGGGCGATATCGTTCCAATTTTCATTCACCCAGTGGAAGAAATGACGAAAAACTTTATCGCGACTGCATCCAATTCCAACAAAGTTGATGAGTTCATCAAGGCCAAGCATCCGCTGACCCAGCTTAACAGCAACCAGCAGCTGGCCAGACTTCAGTACGATCAAAACAATACCGCTGAGGCGATGATCTCGCACATCTCAAGAATGTTTGATGTCGACTGTTCGATTATCTTTGGCAACGTCGAGATTTTGCAGGATGCTCCGATTGGAACCCTGACGGTCATCTTTACCGGTCAGGACGACCGGATCCGTAAATCCATCGACTACCTGCGCCAGTCAGGTGTAGAAGTGGAGGTGATCAAACGTGGACACATTGACTAACATTATTCCAAATGTCATTGAACGGGCTGATATGTTCCCGCAGGCGATTATGGACACGCTGATGATGCTGACCGTAACAGGTGTCGTATCGTTTCTGATCGGACTGCCAATTGCGGTGATCGTAGTGATTACCAAGCCCGAAGGCATCTGTCCAAACCGGATTGTTTTCTGGATTCTGGATAAGATCATCAACCTGTTCCGGGCCATCCCGTTTGTTATTTTGATTCCGTTGATGGTTGGCGTCACCCGCTTTTTCTTCCATACAACTATCGGAATCAAATCCGCTTTCGTTCCATTGATTGTGGGAACCGTTCCATTTGTGGCCAGACAGATGGAATCCGCCATGGAAGAAATTCCAGGCGGAATCGTTGAAGCCAGTATCTCCATGGGCATGACCCCCTGGCAGATTATCAAAAACGTTTATCTGAAGCAGAACATTCCCGGTATGATCCGCGGTATGACGATTACGCTGATCGCGGTCATCGGCCAGATTGCCATCGTCGGAACCGTTGGTGCCGGTGGTCTGGGTGACCTTGCTATCCGCTTTGGCTGGCAAAGACAGATGACCGACGTTACCTATGTCGTTTTGATTCTGTTGTTGATCATCATTTCGGTGATTCAGTTCTTAGGCGACTGGCTCGTACGAAAAACAACGCATTAGAAGTACTCTTCATTGGTTAACGACGCAAAGCCAATGAAGAAAGGCTGAAAAGCCAAATCAACTAAAAAGGCTGTAGAAAAAAAGGCTGTATAAAAAAGGCTATATAAAAGGGGAAAGGCCAGACATAAAAATCTAAGCCCTGTATTCCAAAAGAATCTGTAAGAAGAAAACAGATGATAAGAAAAACGGATGCCCTGCATCCAAAAAAGAAATCAAATTGAAAAGGAGACCTTCTGTTATGAAAAAGACAACTAAACTTGCCGCTGCTGCTGCTTTAACTCTTGGATTATTCGGATGCTCTTCCAGTTCCAGCTCTACTTCTTCTACTGCAGGCTCAACTGCTGATTCCAGTGTCGCTGCAAGCTCTGCTGCTTCCACCACTGAAGAACAGGTGACTTTAAAAGTCGGTGCAACAACCAGCCCACATGGTGTCATCCTCGAACAGGCTAAACCATTACTGGCTGATCAGGGGATCAACCTGGAAATCGTAGAATTCTCCGACTATCCAAACATCAACCCATCTACTTCTGATGGATCCCTCGATGCCAACTACTTCCAGCATTTCCCATATCTGGAAAGCTACAACAAAGATAATGACCTGAGTGAAGGTGCTGATGGCTACCTCGTATCCGCTGGTGCAATTCACTATGAACCATTAGGTATCTACTCTCAGAAACATGACTCTGTTGATGAAATCGAAGAAGGTGCTCAGATCGCCATTCCTAATGATGCTACCAACGAAGCTCGCGCTCTGTACCTGTTAGAAGACCAGGGCTGGATCACTTTAAAAGATGGTGTATCGCTCTCCACTGCAACTGTTTCTGATATTGCTGAAAATCCAAAAAATCTGGATATCGTTGAAATCGCAGCTGACCAGGTTGCTTCCAAACTGCCAGATATTGACTACGGTGTCCTCAACGGTAACTATGCTCTGACTTCCAACGTCACTGAAGATCTGCTCGTAACTGAAGCTGCTGATTCTGAAGCTGCCAAAACTTACGAAAACATCATCGCAGTCAAAGAAGACCGCAAAGATGACGAAGCCATCAAGAAACTCGTTGAAGTCCTCAAATCCGATGACATCAAAAACTTCATCAAAGAAGAATTCGGTGCTTTCGCTGTTCCTGCTGAATAGTCATCAGCCGGCCTGAACCTGTTTCTTCTTTTATCCATTCTTCTATCCACTTCTTTATCCATATCCGATAAGAGAATCAGAAGATTTGGATAATAAGATTTGGATATATAAGGTATAGAGAAGAAAATCCAGAGACAGGACAACAACCAGGAATTGATTTCCAGACCAGTCTGAATCTACAAGATTCGGGCTGGTTTTTTTGTTCTCCAAAATTTTCCGGTATGCCCAGTATGATCCGCCAGCCTAATTTGTAGAGTCAGATCGATTCATCCTGGTTCATCCTGTCGGTTGAGACTTATATTGATATGCTCATATAAATATAAGGAAGAAAAATGCAGAAATCGGACTGGATCGTCCAGCCATTAAGCAGGGCAGATCCAGATGTGGACCGCAAAGATGATGATCGATCGCATTCCATCAGTTTGAGAATACGAATGGAATGATCTGGTATGGATAGAGGTCGGAACGGCTGAATGGAGATCGATATGGATAGAGATCAGCATGGAGGGATGAAGATCAGATTGGAAGAATGTGGAGAAGGGAATGCAGAGGATAACCCTTACAGGATGAAACGGAAAACCCTGAAGAATGGAAAATGGAGGATAGAGGTGAAAGGGGATTCAAGGTCACACAAGGAAAATATATGAAATTCGAGCATATTTTCGGATCAATTCAGACGCCCCAAAAAAAAGTAAAACAAGCCCGGATTCGTTCCCATTTCTGGTCGTAATGAATTGTCTGGCAATTCGTGACTGAGGACAGATCAAATTGTGACCCGATTTTGGATGCCAAAGTTATTTTCGAGGTGTCAGAATCGTTTGATTATCCAAAAGGAAAGGAAAAAGGTTACCATTAGGTATGCAGAAAGTAATAAGAAATCCAATCTGGATTACTCAGTATTCTCTGCATCCTTTAAGTGCCTGAACAGACTGTATTCTCTTTCCCGACAAAGCACGCCGCTCTTTCTTATCGTTTTTGAATAGAAGTAAATCAGAAAGCCCTGCCTCTCAATACCGGGGGTGGAGTGCTAAATCTTTGCGTAAATTGCGATTTCTATTTCAAAAAGATAAACCGTTTTCAACATGATCCTCAACCCAGAATCCCTTGATTATAAGTAACTATATAGATATAGAAGGTAATTCCACCGGAAAATAAGGGGGAAAAGCCTCAGAAATCTCTATAAAAAACCGCTTATTGTGGGTGAAATCGTCCAAGGGGACGGTTGCAGACGGATGCGCAATGATGGAGGACGAGTACAGGAAAGCGAAAGGATGAAAACTCTTTCACCATGACAAATATTGCAATGATCATCGCAAATAATAATATCATCTTTCGCAGATTGTTCTGATATTCTTAATGTATCAACAGGAGGGCAAATCACATATGGAAATGACATTACGTTGGTACGGACCTGGACATGACAAAATCACTCTCCAGGATATCCGTCAGATCCCTGGTGTAACTGGAGTTATCACAACTCTGTATGACAAAATGCCAGGCGAAGTATGGACTCAGGAAGAGATCCATGACCTGAAAAAAACTGTAGAAGACGCTGGACTGAACCTGTCCGGTATTGAATCTGTAAACGTACACGACGCCATCAAAACTGGTGCTGCTGATCGTGACAAATATATCGATGCTTACATCGAAACACTCGAAAACCTCGGTAAAGAAGACATCCACTTAGTATGCTACAACTTCATGCCTGTTTTCGACTGGACTCGTACTGAACTGGCACGTGTGCTGCCAGATGGTTCGACTGCTCTGGCTTATAACCAGGAAACAATCGATTCCATGAACCCAGAAAAAATGTTCGATTCTATCGCTGGTGACATGAACGGCACTGTAATGCCAGGCTGGGAACCAGAACGTATGGAAAAGATCAAAGATCTGTTCGAAATGTACAAAGATGTAGATGAAGAAAAACTGTTCGAAAACCTCGTTTACTTCCTCAACCGCATCATGCCAGTCTGCGAAAAGTATGACATCAACATGGCGATCCACCCAGATGATCCAGCTTGGCCAGTATTCGGTCTGCCACGTATCATCACAAGCAAAGAAAAAATCCACCGTCTGATGAATGCTGTTGACAACAAACACAACGGTGTAACATTCTGCGCTGGTTCTTACGGAACAAACATCAAAAACGACCTGCCAGATATGATTCGTTCCTTACCAGGACGTATTCACTTCGCACACGTAAGAAACCTGAAGTTCAACTCCATTGAACCACTGGATTTCGAAGAAGCACCACACGTATCTCAGTGCGGAACATTCGATATGTATGAAATCATGAAGGCTCTTCATGACATCAACTTCGATGGTCCAATCCGTCCTGACCACGGTCGTATGATCTGGGGCGAAGTTGGTATGCCAGGTTATGGTCTGTATGACCGCGCTCTGGGTGCTACTTACCTCGAAGGTCTGTGGGAAGCTATCGATAAAGAAGAAAAAGCAAAAGCTAAAGAAGAAGCAAAAGCTTAGGCTTGGCTTTTGAAAATCCCCCAATGAAATCGGATGGCTGCTTTTCATGGTGAAGCTCTGGATGTGTCAATCCACACCGATCCAGTGAAAGCTGTCCGTTTCTTCTCCCCCCAAAAAATCCATTTTTCTGATTTGCAGAAATGCAGACTCAGTAAGCAGGCGGTCGGGCGCTTGGCTTCAATGCCCGGTCCGATCGCTTTGCTTCATATAGAGCTTTCAAGCCCTTAATTGCGTTTCGCTTTTGCGATCAGAAAGAAAACACAACAACAAAAACATTCTCGAAATCATTTTCGACCCATCTTTCTCTATCTTTTGCGGTTTTGATCTTGCAGCTTTGACAGCGCAATTTCTTGAATCAGGAAGACAGGGAAGGTGAAACCACAGGCTGCTGGCGATCCTTGGCAGGCCGCATACAACTGCCGCTTACAGCTTTGCTCCCGGATTGAACCGGATTGATATGAAGTGATCTGTTTTACCGTCATGGAGGCAAAACAGACAGTATCCAATTGCAATCTGTGAGCACATTTGTGGGCTGATTCAAGAAAATGAAATCGGGAATTTCCCCTGAAATGGACATTCAATCGAAAATTTTGACGATGCAGAAATGCAGAAAACTCTGTATGCTTTTCTCGAAGCAAGGGCAGCTGTCCCAAACCGGATTATGCACAGATCCGGTCTGGAAGATGGCCTGCTCTATTCTTCATCGATATGAAATCAGGATTGAAAGAAACCAGAAAAAGAAGGTAGACAAAATGAAATTATCTAACGAAGGCTTAAAGGACAGAGCTGCCTGGACTTCCAAAGGCTACTCCGTACCTGAATACAACCGTGAAGAAATGATCGTTGCCACCAAAGAAGCTCCAGTATGGATTCACTTCGGTGCTGGTAACCTGTTCAAAGCTTATCAGGCTAACCTGATGAACACTCTGCTCAACAACGGCAAGATCAACAAAGGAATCATCGCTGTTGAAGGCTTTGATAAAGGCATCATCGACGCATCCCGCGCTCACGATGACTACGCACTGCTGGCCACTTTAAAATCTGACGGAAGCATCGATAAGACTGTAATCGGTTCTATTGCTGAAGTTGTTTTCTTGGATCCAACTGATGAATCCATCGTAAACATCTTCACAAACCCATCCTTACAGATGGCAAGCTTTACCATCACTGAAAAAGGATACGCATTAACAAATGCGGCTGGCGAATACCTGCCTGCAGTTGCTGCTGACTTCACCCGTGCTCCTGAAAAAGCAGAAAGCTACCTGGGTAAAGTTACTGCTCTTCTGTATGACCGTTTCAAAAAGAATGGTGCACCAATCGCCATGGTTTCCATGGATAACTGCTCCCACAACGGTCAGAAGCTGAAAGATGCCATGATGACTTACGTGGATAACTGGGTTAAAAACGGAATCGTTGAACCAGCTTTCCGCGAATACGTAACAAACGAAGAAAAAGTTACTTTCCCATGGACAATGATCGATAAGATTACTCCTCGTCCTGACAAAACAGTTGAAGAACTCTTAGCTGCTGATGGACTGGAAGATCTTGATCCAATCAAAACTCCAAGAGGAAGCTTCGTTGCTCCATTTGTTAACGCTGAAGAAACCGAATACCTTGTTATCGAAGACAAATTCCCTAACGGTCGTCCAAACCTTGAAGATGCTGGTGTAATTTTCACTGACCGCGAAACTGTAAACAAAGTCGAAAAAATGAAAGTTACAACCTGCCTGAATCCATTACATACATCCCTGGCTGTATTTGGATGTCTGCTCGACTACAAACTGATCTCCAAGGAAATGGAAAACCCAGATCTCGTCGATATGATCAAGATCATTGGTTACGATGAAGGTCTGCCTGTTGTTGTTAACCCTGGAATCCTCGATCCAAAAGATTTCATTGACACTGTAATCAATGTTCGTTTCGGTAACCCATTCATGCCAGACAGCCCACAGCGTATCGCTACTGATACCAGCCAGAAACTGTCTGTCCGTTTCGGTGAAACCATCAAATCCTACGTTGCAGAAGGTCTCGACCTTGGCAAACTGTCCCTGATCCCAATGGTTCAGGCTGGATGGATCCGTTACATCATGGGTATTGATGACAACGGAAATGAATTCGAAGTTTCTGCTGACCCATTACTGGATGAAGTTCGCCCAGTTGTTGCGGACATCAAACTTGGTGACCAGGTCACAGAAGAAAAATTAAGACCAATTCTTTCCAACCAGAAGATTTACGGCGTTGATTTATATGAACTGGGTCTTGCAGACCGTATCGTATCCCTCTTTAACCGCATGATCGCCAAGAAGGGTGCTGTAGCTGAGACGATCCACGAAGAAGTTGAAGCTGCTAAAGCTGCAAACCAGAAATAAGGAAGGTATTCAGACAAATGAACGAAGTATTAAAAAGATTTGAAGAAATCGGAATTATCCCAGTCGTTGTCCTGGACGATGCCAAAGATGCTGTACCTCTTGGTAAAGCTCTCGTAAATGGCGGCCTGCCAGCTGCTGAAGTTACATTCAGAACTGCTGCTGCTAAAGAATCTATCGCTGCTATGCGTAAAGAATGCCCTGAACTGTTAGTTGGTGCCGGAACTGTTCTGACTCCTGCTATGGTTGATGATGCCATCGAAGCTGGTGCACAGTTCATCGTAAGCCCAGGCTTTGATAAAGAAGTAACAGAATACTGCATCGAAAAAGGTATTCCTGTAACTCCTGGATGCGCTACTCCAGCTGACGTTCAGGCTTGCTACAGATTAGGACTGAATGTTGTAAAATTCTTCCCGGCTGAACCTTATGGCGGCCTGAAGACGATCAAAGCGATCGCTGCCCCCTACAACATGATGAAATTTATGCCTACAGGCGGAATTTCCGAAAAGAACATGGAAGACTACCTGAAGGATGATGTCATTCTTTGCATCGGCGGAAGCTGGATGGTTAAAAAAGATATGATTACAAACGGTGAATTCGACAAAATTGAAGAACTGTGCCGCAAAGCAGCAGCTAAAAGAGATGAGGTACGTAAGAATGGCTAAGAAAGATAAAGTTGTTACATTTGGCGAACTGATGCTTCGCCTTGCACCTGAAGGATACTATCGTTTCGTTCAGGCTGATAAACTGGGCGCTACTTATGGTGGCGGTGAAGCGAACGTCGCTGTATCCCTGGCTAACTATGGCCACGATGCTCACTTCGTAACTAAACTGCCAGAGCACGAAATTGGTCAGGCAGCTGTTAACTCCTTACGCAAGTATGGTGTAAACGTTGATGATATCACTCGCGGCGGCGACCGTGTTGGTATCTACTTCCTGGAAAAAGGTGCTTCCCAGCGTCCAAGTAAAGTCATCTACGACCGTGCTGACTCTGCTTTCGCTAAATCTTCTAAAGAAGACTACAACTGGGATGAAATCTTCGAAGATGCTAAATGGTTCCACACAACAGGTATCACTCCAGCTGTAAGCCCAGAAATGGCTGAAATTACTCTGGAAGCTGTTAAAAAAGCTAAAGAACACGGTGTACCAGTATCTATCGACCTGAACTACCGTAACAAACTGTGGAGCAAAGAAGAAGCTCGCAAAGCTATGTCCGAAATCTGCAAATACGTTGATGTCTGCATCGCTAACGAAGAAGATGCAAAAGACGTATTCGGCATCGAAGCTGCGAACACAGATATCACAAGCGGTGAACTGAACCACGAAGGTTACATCGATGTTGCTAAAAAACTGAAAGATCAGTTCGGTTTTGACAAAGTTGCTATCACTCTGCGTGAGTCCATCAACGCTAACCGCAACCTGTGGTCCGCTATGTTATACGATGGCAAGACTGAAACTCCAGTCTTCTCCAAGAAGTATGACCTGAACATCGTTGACCGTGTTGGTGGCGGTGACTCCTTCGGTGGTGGTCTGATCCACGCTCTGTTAAAGGGTTACGATGATCAGAAAGCGATCGAATACGCTGTAGCTGCTTCCGCTCTGAAACACTCCATCGAAGGCGACTACAACCTCGTCAGCGAAGCTGAAGTTGAAAAACTGGCTGGCGGCGACGCTTCCGGACGCGTTCAGCGCTAATTATTCACTGACTCATCTTGTTCTGAACACAGACAGGATCGCCTCCTTTTGATTTGCCTGATCTGACCTTGGTCCTGACTGGTTCGAATGCCGCCTGCAGGCTTCGAAATTCATGGATTCAGAACGATGACAAGCCCATCAATTGCAAGAAATTGTAATTGATGGGCTTTTTTAGTCTTCGGTTGAATAGATTTAACCAAAAAGTAAAATTTAAATCCTGATTTAGGATTTTGGATCAATGCCATTCGGTTAAGCGGATAAAACCATGATTTGATTCACAAAAACTGAATACGGCCAGTGCCAGGTCCAGAAAATGCTCGAACCAGCTGAATAATCGACTTAAATTAAGGTCTGTCAGGTCT
>CAJTLE010000056.1 GCA_910577085.1 uncultured Allobaculum sp.
GAATTGGCAAACTGGCAGTCTGGATCATAGCCGCAAAAAGAGGCAATCTGGATTGGAAGATTTGACGCCTGCAGCGAAAAGATAAAATCAATCAGTCTTACCGGAGATAACTTTTTGGATTTTCGGACAAACGCATCAGGAGACAGGAATTCTTCTGGGTGATTGGTCATCACATGGTTGACAGCCTCGCACAGGAGATTCCGCATCGCCTCGGGAAACAGAAGAGTATCATCACGCGCGCAGGCTTCAGCCTGAAGGTCAGCAGCCTGAACAGGCTGTGGATAAAGAGTTGGTGTACAAGATAAAGCGATCATATTGACACATCCTTTCAGAGACGAAAGGGCTAAAACATGCCCTCCATCGACTCCTTCGGAGTGTGCTGGCCGCAGGCCCGGCGCAGTTGTCAATTATCTCTTTAGGACAACTTTTTGACCATTAAATGTTTTTGTTTTTTAAGTATGCACAAAAAAAGCCAAATCATCTTAAACTGACGATTTGGCTATCTAAAATGTCGTTAACCGAATGGCATTGCATTGTTGCCATAAATTCCACTCAAATCCTTGCCATTGTTCGTGACTTTAGCCTCATAAGAAACATCACCAAGCAGATCCGTCTTTTCAATCGGCTCATTGGTCATGGCATTGATCAGCCCAAACGACAGGGTATATTCTCCGCCCTTTAAAGATTCGAGGCTGGTGACTTCCTTGCCGGATTCATCGAGCAGGGTGACTGCAATATCCACATCGGGTTTGTAATAGACCTCAATGGTTGAAGCATTGTCGACATCCAGTTTCATCTGTCCGGGTTCAAACGGCCCGGTAAACAAAGCCATCTGTCCCTGCAAAGAAGTGTCTGGCTTGTTTTCGGGATGGCTTGGAGAGTCCACTTCGCTGTAGCGGACTTCAACTGGATCACTGTCCGGTTTGTACGTCGTGTCGTTTTCATCAACGATCCCGTTGATCTGCACGTTTTCACCCTGGGCAAACACACGCAGCTCTTTCATTGGAACATCAAAAGAAACGGTCTGTTTGCGTTTGTCGACATCTAAACGGTTGGCATTAAAGACCTGCAGACCGACTTCGGTCACCCCTTCGAGAATGTCTTTGGAACTCTCAGTTTTTCTGTAGAAAATTTTCTGCGTCGGATCGCTTTCAATCGCTACCGCCTGTGGTCCCATGCCTAAGAAAATCACCGCAATATCCTCGCATTTTTCATCCAGATAGTCTTCAATCTGCTTGGCACTCAATGAAGGATAGGCACCATCGCCATAGTTCTGCATTTTGCCATCGGTTAAGATGACCAGCCACTTTTCATCAGCGGTACTGTTTTCGAGATCTTCCATGGCTGTCCGGACAGAATCAAAGGATGTATGACCGGAATCGGTTTTTGTATTGTGGATGACAGCGATGTTTTCCTTGACATCGTCGGCCCCATCCAGCTCAATCCGCGGGTCAGCACCGGGCTTTGTATCATAGTCGGACATGTAATAGACGTTCATCCGGTCCTGATCCGAAAGCATGCCTGCGAACACTTCCATGGAATACTTCGCCTTACACCAGGCATCGGTCAGGCCCTGTTTGTTATCGAGCTCATACATGGATCCTGAGTTGTCATAGACCACATAAACGTCGCGCGAGGGCGTATCATCCTGCTGATCAGCCAGAATGGGCTGCATAGCAGCAGCCAGGGCAAGCAGGGCTGATGCAAGGACTGGATAAATCCGCTTGCTTTTGTTCATTCCTACCTCTTTTCCAGACAGCCAGAAGTCTGTCTTCTGAGTTTATAAGTACACTGTTGATTCTGAAGATCACTCAAGTGAGTCAGTTTATACTTCAGAAATTATTTTTAACAGTTCTACAAAGCGAAAATCTTTTCCAATGCAGCTTATGATAAGCTCTCAAAACAGCCAGATCTTCGATAGATTAGGATTAAAGTGAGATTAAAACGGAAACTGGATGGAAAAGAAAATCGAATCTCTTACAGAAACGTTGCTTTTCATAGCTTACATTTCTCTCTCATTATTCACAAGATTCCGTGATTTTTTGTGATCGGTTTCTGAATGATTTCTTACAATATTGTGCCCGAATTTGGTATAAGCCGTCAGAATTTATTTCGATATTCAAATTCAATGACTGGAAAATGAATACTTTTTCGCCAGAAATCATCAAAAACACATTTTGAAAGATACGATCAAAAAGATTACCGACAACCTCTGGCCCTTTTTTGAATACAGAAGCGGCTCTTAAAATCCCTTCAGCCAGTATGATTTTGTCCGGTTTCTGGTCATTCTGGTCTTTTTGGATTGAAATCTTGATTTCAGGTCGTTTTTCCCTGTCCAAACATGAGGGATGAGAAAAAAGATTTGATTGCCCACTCAAAATCGGTTAATATATCTTCACGTGCCCGAGTGGTGAAACTGGTAGACGCAGTGGACTCAAAATCCACCGGTAGCGATACTGTGCCGGTTCGAGTCCGGCCTCGGGCACCATTTTTGATTTGAAAACACAAGGAGCAGTAAAAGATTTTTCGCAAATCATTACTGCTCCTTTTTTCTGTTTTGGCACTCTGCTTCGATACTCTGTTCTGGCTTTCTGCGCTTTCCGTTTTGCCTTTCTGATTCCAAAAAGAAGGGGCCGTAACCATTCCCCTGGTTACGGCCCATGTCTGGTCTTCTTGTTCGATTGTGAGGGATTTGAACGATCCGGTATTCGATGATCAAAACATCAGATCAGAAAATCGGCAGTCTGGGGCTTGGCCTCGGATATTTCCGAACTGTTATTGATCAAGCCTTTCTTTTCCATCTACATCCTGTCCATTTTGATCTGATGGACTCACCGTCTCTTCCGGTTCAAAATCAATTTCCCCTTCAAACAGATCAAAATCCAATGCCTGGTCGAAATCAAAATCCCCTTCTGGATCGGGTGGATCAGGCAGTTCTGCACTGATCTTGATTTCCATTTGCTCCGATTGGGACGGACTGGCTTCAGGCGGAATTCTGCCTTCGCCTCCATCGCCATTTTCTTTTCCATCCATTACTGGATTTGTCGGCTGATCAGGGTGCGGATTCTGGTCGAAGGATTTCTGGAATCGATCAAAGGATAAATCCAGATCCTCAAGTCCATATTCTTTTCTGAGATATTCTTTGGCTTTTTCTTCGGCTTCTTTGCGGATGCTTTCAATCGATCCTCCATCCAGGGCATATTTCCCTTCTACTGGCTGCGTTTGATTCGAAGGTGTGGACTGCAATTCTTCGTTCTGGCAGACCGTATCCAAAGGATCAGGCTTCTGATCTTCCGATTCAATCGTTGAATCCGGCAAAGGTTCCGGCAGGTCTTCGGCTCGAGCTGCTTCAGGAATCTGCCAGGCCTTCACTGTATGCGTGGAGAGGTCAGGCTGGTCTTCAAATAAAGGATGACCGGCTGCATGTTCAAACTGAATGGAAAACAATTTGCGAAGGGCCATAAACTGTTCCCGCTGGTCGGTGCAGATCGACTCGCTCAGGCCAATAATTTCCACCTGCGGAAATTCCTGATGCCCAGACTGGATCAGATCATAAACCGAAGAGGTGATGGAAGACCGGTCAAAGGTAGCGGTCTGCTTGCCATGAAAGATATACAGGCCTGTGATTTCATCGTCCGGATCCATGGTCGATAAGGAAAACAGGTACTTATAGACCAGCGGAATTACCTTATAATCCCGGACGTTACGATAGGTCGTATATTTGGCATCTCCAAGAATATACTTGGCCCCTTTCCAGCGTTCACTCTCGATTTTGACGACATAGTCTGGCGTATAGTAACGCCCGCTTGTCGGTTCTCCCCAGCCGCGGGGAAAGGAGAGTGAGGTATTGCGGACGAGATTGCAGGAGCTTTTCATCGCCCGTTTCTGGTCGTAGATCACTGGCTGATAAAATAGCGTGACCCGGACGTCTTCGCGCTGGTAGACAAAGACATTGTTGATGCTTGGCGGATCATAAAACGTATCGTCCTGGCGGTTAGCCAGAATTCGTCTGGCGGAAACCAGCTGGAAATCCCAGTCCAGAAAGAAGCGGCCAAGTTTGCTGAGAACATACACCTCGTAAAGGGTTGTAATCTGTAAAAATGTCGTCGCAAAGCGGATATCGGCTGCACTGACATTTCGCATCGCAAACCACTGGCCAATCGAGCCAAAAATCTGACGATAACCAGGAATCTGGCCAAATGTCGGGGTCATATGCGGCAGACTGGTCAGTTCAAAAGAGCTGGCCGGAATGATCGAGGCATAAATTTCATACAGTCTTGAAAATTCTTTTTGCAAAGACTGCAGATCCTTCATCATATCCTGCAGGGTTAAGGCAGTCGCCCTGGCCATGTAAGTCGATGAGGTCACAAAGAGGCCGCTGGAATGAAACTGTACGGGAAGCTTGTCGATATAAGCCTGGATCGAGGGGATCATATTGTTGGTCTCTTTGATGATGGCCTGCAGAAAGGAAAGGATGACCTGGTTTTCATAGACATCCGTATTTCTTGTGGTTCCCCGTGAACTGAGAGCGGCCAGATCCGGTACATACAGGCGATGACCAATCCGCACTCCACTTGCCATGGTCGTTGGCTGCAGAGCTTCCGGATGGCGGTTGAGCTGCTGGAGCATGCGTGCATCGAGATGCTGAGGATTGCCCTGGCGGCAGGTGGAGCTGGTTTTGGGGTTAATCCGGATCATTCGCCAGGCTTTTTCGAGCAGAATGCCGGTCTGCTTGAGCAGACGGATCTTGTCTTCCATGGAGTACTGGCCATAGCCGAAATGGGTGGTCAGATTGATGTAGTCTTTCTGGGTTCCATATAAAAGCATCCGGTTGTTGCGGGCAGCATAGCTGCCCATGGTATTGACGGAAAAGTTTTCGTCATCCGGACGAACCATGATCTGGAAATATTCCGATTTCAGGCGGACCGGGCCTTCGCTGGTTTTGAAGATCAGCGCAATACTGGAAAGACCAAAGCTGTCCGCAAAAATCCGCTCGCCATTTCCTGGCAGATGAAAAGTGATGTTGCCAGAATGCGCATGAAAAGTATGGGGCGCTGGATACCCGTTGATCAGAATCTCCAGCGAGCGGATATCGGTGGTATTGGCTGTCAGAAGCTGAGCCGAATAAGACCGGTTGGCAAAGACCTTAATATCCGGAATCCGGGTCAGCTCAGCGAGCGGTTGATGAACCGAAGCAGGGTGAAGCTGCAGTTCAATCAACTCCTGGCTTTCTTCACTGGACAGCCTTAATTTGTACTCACGCATCAGAAGAACTGGTAATACTGCATGGAGTCGTCCCCTTTCTCCATGATTTCTTCCAGCTTAGCTTGGCAAAGGGACAGATTATTTTCTTTGAAGAAGTTCAGCATCTCGGCCAGCAGCTGACGGAAACGCTCCGAGGTGCCGTTGAGCGATGGCATCATTCTCTGTAAGATCGCATAGTCTAACGCAATCAGGGCTGCCGGACGCAGTTCACTTTCCGCTTCAAACCAGCGGGCTCCGCTTTGAATATAACGGCGCATGGCCAGCTGGGAACGGATGGAGACAGGAACGCCGGCTTGGGTAAAGAAAGTCTGAGCCTGTCTGAACAAAGTTTCGAACGGTTCAGGCAGATCCAGCGTGGTTTCGGTTGGTTCAAAAGCTTCCTGGAGCTGGTTGAAGGTAAATAACTGTTCCTCCAGAACACTGCCGACAGCCGCCTGGCCAAGACCGGTATCCAAAGAGATGTCATGTTCGGGCATGGAAATGACAAACGCGCGGTCTAACAGCCTCGAAGAGAGCGGTTCGGTGGTGTGGTCACTTTGAATGGTGGCCGCAAAATGAAGGGCCTGTGGAATTTCAAGCCGATAGCCTTCCCCCAGATTAAGCGTTCCGCGGTTGAAGCCTGGATCATCCTGGTCCATGGCCATGAAGTCGGCCCAATAGTATTCCATGCTCGATAAGTTGGCATCATCAAGCAGGACTAAAGCCGGAAGCATTTTTTCCTGATGCGGGTCGCGCGATTCCATATCCAGAATGGAAAGCAGATCAAACAGCTCTGGGCTGGCCTTATCAAACGTACGGGTCAGTGAGTTGTAAAAGCCGACCAGATCCCGACGGCTCGTCCAGCCGCGTTCCACACTGATCGAAACGAACCGGCCGCAGTATGGAAAATCTGGATGACTGAGACGCAGTTCATCTGGCTGGCCAAGACTGAGGACATCAGCCGTAATTTCGTTAAGGGAAGTTTTTCCAGAGCCTGGCCGACCGGTAAAGATCGTTAAGAAGGACTGGCTCAGGCAGATCAGCACATTGAGGATTTCATTATCGGTATATTCCGGGCGCCGCAGGTGGAAGCTGTGTTTGAGCTGCAGGACAGTCTGCGCTGCATCCAGCGTGGAAACCGGAAGGGTCGCAATGGCTTTGGCAGCCATCGAGTATTCTTCTTTCATTTGCCGCTGCTGGCTTCTTGCCGTCTGTTCCAGGAAACGTTCGGAAATGAGATTATCAAAAGTCATTTCCAGAACTTTGTTAGCGGAGCTGGCCAGAATGGAGTCTAACTGTTCCTGCAAACCTTCCAGCCGCAAGCTCAACTGATTGCTCTGCTGGAGCTTGCGGGAATTTTCAGCATCAAGATATTCGCTTTGGCGTTCGAGATCCGCCAGATTGCTGGCAAGACCCGTCGTGCGCAAAATTTCCTGCAGGCGCTGTTCCGAGGACTCGCGAACCTGTTCGAGATGAGCAATCTGGGTGTTGTATTCTTCCAGACGTTTTGCCGGGTTGAGTCGTTCCAGCTCGGCTACCTGCTCTGTCAACTCATTTTTCTGTCTGGACAAGGTTTCCAGTTCACTTTTGTATCTGGCTTCAAGGGAAGCAAATTCACGGAAAGTTCCAATCTGGTCTAAGAACTCTTCATCTTCACTCAGCGCCCGAATGACAGAAGCATAAACCTGCTGATCCTGAAAGTTTACAAGCAGGCTGCCGACGAGTTTGCCAACCTGGTCAAGCGTGGCATCAAAGCGTTCGGTCGAGCTGAGAACATCTTCCAGCTTACGGGCTCTTGCTTTTGCGACTTCTTTGGAAACCGTTCCGCCGGAAAGCAGACTGTTGGTATACACACTGATCATGGAAGACGCGGCCTGCTCATCAAAGCGGTATTTATTGGACATCCGTCGTTTCATGGTCTCTTTAAAGTTATCAATCAATTCCTCGAGTGAAATCAGATCATACGCATAAGGGATGATGTTCTCTCCGGCAATCGGGGCGTAGCTTCGGGTAACATCTTCCTGATCCAGGACGACATAATGACCGGGAATGCCATCGGTATATTCATAGCCATGAATCAGATGGTTGGTCTTTTCCGGATTGGGCCAGACAAAAAACAGATCCCGATCTTCGTCATAACGGACTTTGTAAGGTCCGATCAGAACATTGGGCTCATCAATTGGAATCAGAATTTCCATGCCTTCGTTGACATTGGGGGAATCAATCCAAAGGCAGCGATCACTTTTCCAGTCGCCTTCAATGGCTTCTTTGTCGACAACGTAATACAGGCCTAAATCTTCCATGCGTCTTACGGTTGAACCAAAATTACGGGAAACATCCAGCTTCCACGCAGTCGGATAGCGGGAGCCGTCTGCTTTCAAATTGGGCTGTAAATCATCAAAAGAAAAATCAAGTAAAATATCGTCTCCATCCTGAAACAGATCTTCTAAAGAAAAGCTGGGTGAGGTGGAAACCAGGTTAATGTTTAAATACTGTGATTCTGGTAAAAGTCTGCGAATGTCCGCCTGGGACAGATATACAAATTCGTCGCCAACCAGTTTATAGCCGGGATAAAAATTGACATAATACCCGTTCTTACTGCTGACCTTAATTTCTCCTACATATGTTTCCATAGGTCAAACCTTTCTAACCGCTTTCAGCGGTGTACTTCTCTATGGTATCCATAAATCCGTCGTGGGACACGTGTTTTTGATGAATTTCTTTTTTCTTAAGCATTGGAATCGACTCACTGTCTGTTTCCGATCCTCTGCTCATCCTGCTTTCGGATTGTGAGTTCTTCATTTTTCATCTTTTTCAACTTATCTATGCGAATTTTCCATCTTCGTTTTTCAAATTCCTTCTCGACTCTTCCCTGATTCCTGTCTGGACTGTGTCTAATCCAGTCTGGCTCTTCTCGAATTCCTGTCCAATTGCTGGCTGGTTCTTTTCCGGCTCTTTTCCGTTTTGCTTTTTTCCGTTTTTGCCAGGACATGAAAAAAGGTCTCCTGAAGTCAGGAAACCTTAAATGGAAATAGAAATGGGATTGAAATGGATCTTGATGCGATCCGTTTCTATTCTGATTGATATCTTATTCTGATAGACGCTGACGATTAGTGCTGGGAAGCATCGAGTTTGTCATCATGAACCAGAACGTCATGAGCGCCGCCTTCAGAAATCGAAGCAGCAGAAACCAGAGTGACTTTGGCATTTTTCTGGAAGTCACGCAGGTTGGTGAATCCGCAGTTGCACATGGTGTGTTTGATCTTGGAGATGGTCAGACCTACGTTGTCTGCTAATGCACCAGCATAAGGAACATAGGAGTCAACACCTTCAACAAAGGACATTTTGCCGCCGTCGCCGCCGACATCATAACGCTGCCAGTTTCTGGCACGGGCAGAACCTTCGCCCCAGTACTCTTTCATGTAGCTGCCGTTGATGGTCACGATCTTACTTGGCGATTCTTTGAAGCGGGCAAAGTAGCGGCCCAGCATGCAGAAGTCTGCACCAAAGGCTAAAGCAAGAGTCATATGGTAGTCCTGAACGATACCACCATCGGAGCAGATTGGTACGTATACGCCAGTTTCTTCGAAGTATTCGTCACGGGCTTTGGCGACTTCGATGGTTGCAGTGGCCTGACCACGGCCGATCCCTTTCTGTTCACGAGTGATACAGATCGAACCGCCGCCGATACCGATTTTGACGAAGTCTGCGCCAGCATCAGCCAGGAAGCGGAAGCCATCGGCATCAACAACGTTGCCGGCACCGATTTTAACGGAGTCACCGTAAGTCTCACGAACCCATTTGATGGTGTCAGCCTGCCAGCAGGAATAGCCTTCAGAAGAGTCGATTACCAGGATATCGGCACCCGCTTCAAGCAGAGCCGGGATTCTTTCTTTGTAGTCGCGGGAGTTGATTCCAGCGCCGACCAGGTAGCGTTTGTCGCTGTCGAGAACTTCATTTGGGTTCTCTTTGTGCTGTTCGTAGTCTTTACGGAAAACGAATGCTTTTAAGTGTCTTTCGTCATCGACGATTGGCAGCTGGTTCAGTTTATGATCCCAGATCATATCGTTGGCTTCGGACAGTGTGATGCCATCTTTGCCGACGATCAGTTTGTCATATGGAGTCATGACTTCTTTAACGAGAGTGTTGTCCAGATCAATTCTGGATTCACGGAAGTCACGGGAAGTCAGAATGCCGACGAGCACACCGTCTTTTTTACCGTTGTCGGTAACAGCCATTGTAGAATGGCCAGTTTCCTGACGCAGACGGATGACTTCGCGCAGGGTTGCATCTGGAGAGATGTTGGAGTCAGATCCGGTAAAGCCGGCTTTGGTGGCTTTGACCTGACGGATCATGTTGGCCTGGTTTTCGATGGACTGGCTTCCAAAGATGAATGAAATGCCGCCTTCACGAGCCAGTGCAACAGCCAGTTCCGGTCCGGATACGGACTGCATAACCGCAGAGGTTAAAGGAATATTTAACGACAGCGCTGGTTTTTCACCGCGTTTGAATTTGACCAGCGGTGTTTTCAGGCTGACTTTATCGGGTGTATCTTCAGGTCCGGTATACCCTGGGACAAGCAGGTATTCCGCAAACGTTCTGGATGGTTCCTTGAAAAATTTTGCCATGGATTTGTTTCCTCCCTATCGTTTTCAACAGAATCTGAAAAAATGTATTTTCCTTATTTTAGTCATCTCCTGCCGCCTGTCAAACAGCGAGTTGACCGGTCGACCATCTTTGAAAACGCCGAAATTTCAGGCTCTTTCACTTTCGATGCACTTTTGCCTGAACCGAGTTGCGTCCTGTAAGCGTACCCATTGGCAGGCAATCTTCTCTTACTGTGAACGACCTCACCATGAATTATCTTTTCGGGTTGGTTTTATGCATCATTTTGATCGATCTGTCTGAATTGTCATCTAAATGAATAAAAAAATCCAGCCTCAAAAACTCAGTTTTTGAAGGCTGGATCTTGAAAAAGTCGACTCAAAATATCTATGAAAGACCTGTTACAGAAACAGAATCTCTGCAGGCTTTCATTTTCATTCTGTCCGGCAGCCCAAAGACCATCAGGCAAGCTGAACGCTGATCACCGAAAGAGGTGGAATCCGGATGAAATCGGTCTGATCCGGGTTGAGGTTTTCGCTGTCAAAGAGAACTTTCCCCTGGTTTGGCAGACGATATTCAAAAGATTCGTCAGCCGGGTTAAAGAACGTAATCAGTCTTTCATTGCCATCTGAGGTTTTGTACACCAGAACCTTGTCATTGATGGTTTCAGTCTGAACGTATTTTTCGATTTTCTCTTTGGTATTGAGACGGAACGATGGATGTTCCTTGCGCAGTTTGACGAGCGCCTTGAACTGATCCACGACGTTTTCAAATTCGTTGCGGCGGTGGTAGTCGATCATATTGTAATGATCGGAGCAGTTATAGGTATTGCCAAGACCCTGCTTGGTCCGACCAAATTCCTGACCACAGTGGATAAATGGGGTTCCCTGAGCGAGTAAAACCATGGCGGTAGCCAGAGTCTGACGTTTCATGCGGATCGAACGGGGCTGACCATTGCAGACGGCACGGTTTTTGTCCCACATCGTATGGTTGTCGTGGCATTCGACGTAGTTGATCGCTTTAAACGGCTGATCAAAACGGTTTTCAAACAGACTGGCGCGCATGACCTGTTTGACATCGTGGATGCGGGCAAGGTTGCCGTTGGAATAGCCGGCCTGATCGAGCTGGTCATTGCTGCCACGGATAACTTCGCGGAAGCGGTCCGAGAACTGACCGACATTTGGCATTTTGGCCTGGTTATTCTGGGACGCACGCAGTTCAGGCGGAACAAAGCTTGGCATATCCCAGCCTTCGCCATAAATCATGAAGTCCGGTTTTTTCGATTTCGCGTATTCCGCGATTTCGTTGACCAGGTTGTAGTCAAGAACACCCATCAGATCAAAACGGATGCCGTCAATATCAAAGACATCCACTAACATTTTGACGGTATCCAGGAAATAGCGGCGGCTCATTTCCGGACGGGTATCAATATCATTTCCGCAGAAGGATCCATTGGAATAGTTGCCGTTGGAATCCATCAGGAAAAAGTAATCCGGAACCAGCTGGTCGAGCGCAAACTCTTCCCGTTTCCAGACATGGTTATACACCATGTCCAGATTCACTTTCAGACCAGCTGCATGCAGGTCCTGAACGAGTTTGGCAAATTCAACAATCCGCTTTTCAGGATCATATGGATCGGTTGAGAACGATCCTTCAAAAGAGCGGTAGTGCATGGGATCATAGCCCCAGTTGTAATAAAGGCTTGGGTATTCTTCATCCACACTGCCAAAATCATTGACTGGCATGATCTGAATGTGGCTGACGCCAAGGGTCTTTAAATAGGAAAAGCCCGTCATCAGATGCTTTGTGGTTTCGTTTTCTTCCGTGAACGCTTCAAAGGTGCGCGGATGGGTAAAGCCATTGTGTTTCTGGGAGGTCATGTCGCGGATCGATGTTTCATAAACGATCGCATCGGTATCCTGTTCCATTGGTCTGGTTGGAACTTTTTTGGCCAGATCCAGCAGCGACAGATCATTGACCTGGCTGACGGTCGTATTGATGCCGGTAAACGGGTTCCATGGATCGAGGCACTCCTGAATGGTGCCATTGACCTTGAGACGATATGTATAGAGGACTTTGCGTAAGTCACCTTTTACTTCGGTAGTCCATACGCCATGATCTCCACGTTTCAACGCTTCGATTTGATCCCCTTCGGGGTAATGCAGAACAACCGAAACCCAGTTGGCAGTTGGAGCCCATACGGTAAAGGTTGTCTTTTCAGGGGTATATTCAATTCTGGGTTTCACGCTTTCGTCAGGAATATATTTTGCGTTGAATTCCGGAGTTTTGACGATATGTGAAAACTGCACGGGGCAGTATTGGGCATGTTCTTCGTACATGAGATAGTCTTTTCCCACTTCGATTTTGCCATCCACTGTGCACGTGTAATGAACGTAATCGCCTTCGTCTTCTTTTGTTTTGATTGTCAGCGGCACCAGATTTCCCTCTTTATCTTTAAGATGGAAGGTTTTGGACTGTCCCTGATAAAAATCATTAATCATATAGATATTCACTGTGGAATAGCCGTCAACGTAGCATTCCAGCCGATCTTTCATCCTCATTTGTCCAACTCCTTAAAGTGCCGTAAGCAGCCATCATGGCTGCCAGCATTGTTTTGATTTTGATTGATTTTCATTGAATTCTGATTTGATAGTCCGTGTTAGTTATTCAGTTTGTTTATAGAAAGAGTACAGTCTCTTTACTTTGATTATAAGCGTATTCAGTCTTTTTCCTGGATTGAGCGGACAGATCTTTCAAAATGTTGACGTTTGCAATTTGTGCAATTTCAGCAATCCTTTTTTTACCTGTCCTTACAGGTGCTCAAAACAGAAGAAAATACTATCCTCATTTTTTGTCCAAAGCAAGAAAGTTAAAAAATCCAAAATTCCAAGATGCATGGATTCTGTTCTTTAATTATGGAAAAAACGCCCACTTCTCAAAGTAATATCAGCCTGATGGCTCCTGAAATTCAGTCTGCTCCAGTCAGTAGAGAAATGGGAAGAATCAAAGAATGAAACTGTCGGTCAGTTTTAAATGTAGACGATCTGAGCAAAATTGGTTTGCACAAATTGTCAGAAGATTTGTCACTTACGCCAGAGTTTTCACTGTATTTGCGGCAATATGCATGACAGATTTTCTCTGCGTTGCATTCTATTTTCATCCTGATGCTAATTCTTTCTGGTTCAATTCTCTTTATTTTTGAACAGCTGAACATTGATTTGTTTTCTTGATCCACAAAACAAATCTGTGATTTATTATCCCCCTTTTTCAGGCAGTTATCCCTTCTGACGCCTGTTGGAAAAGATGGCTTTTGTATCCGCTTGCGAAGGCGTGATTTTCAGGCGGAAATTTTTGCGTGCAAACTCTGATCTTCACCTTTTTCGTAAAAATTGAACGCCCGTTGTCTGATTATGGCAATCTATTTTTATACAGATTTGCTTGAAATATTCACTTCCAAAACAGAAATTGAATTGGTCCTTCCAAAAGTCTGACCGGTCCTGCCGCTGTACAAAAAGAACAATCAAAAAACAAAAACAATTCGATCCTGTTCTGCTTTAGTGCCTCGCACTTTACAGGGGAAGGTTTTTTCCCTGATCATTTTCACCATGGTCCGCATCCAGTTTCGTTTGGCTGCCACTCCCCCATAACACTCATGAACTTTCCTGAAACCTGCCCGCAAAGTCCCAATCTTCTTTGCATGAGTGATTCTTTGAAAAAAAGTCGATACAATCAAAAGCAGTATTTGCTGAAATCAAATCCGCCCAGTCGATGCGGATTGTGGAAAGGAAATTTATGAATTCTATGGAATACAGAATTGAACACGACGTACTTGGAGAAGTCAAAGTCCCGGCCGATGCCTGCTGGATGTCCCAGACCCAGCGTTCTTTTGAAAACTTCAAGATTGGAACCGAAAAGATGCCCCATACGCTGATCGATGCGTTTGCCTATCTGAAAATGGCCTGTGCCATCGTCAATGAGCGACAGAAGAAAATCTCGCCGCTTCAAAAAGAAGCCATCGTTTCGGTCTGCCGCCAGATTTTAAATGGTGATCTGTACGACCAGTTCCCGCTTGCCATCTGGCAGACGGGATCTGGAACCCAGACCAATATGAATGTCAATGAAGTCATCACCCATGTTGGCAACCAGGAAGCCGGTGCCAGCCTTTTACATCCCAATGATATTGTCAACTGCTCACAGTCTTCTAACGATACCTTCCCTTCAGCGCTTCATATTATGGCCTCGCTCGAAGTGCGAAATCTGCTTATGCCCGCCTTAGAGCAGATCATTGACGTTCTCAAAGACCTTGAAGAAGCCAACGAAGGCATCATTAAAATTGGCCGCACCCACTTACAGGATGCAACCCCGTTATATGTCAGTGACGAAATCAGCGGCTGGCGTTCTATGATGGAACATTCCAGACTTCATATTGAGGCAGCCCTGCCTGCTCTTCATGAACTGGCCATCGGCGCTACCGCGGTTGGTACCGGCCTGAATGCCCCGAAAAACTTCGGAGGGGATGTCTGTGCGATTCTCGATAACATGACCGGCATCCATTTCAAATCAGATCCAAACTTCTTCCATGCCCTGACTTCCAAAGATGCCTGTGTCTTCTTTTCCGGTGCCTTAAAAGGCCTGGCGGCCAACGCCATGAAGATGGCCAACGACATCCGATGGCTTGCCAGCGGCCCGCGCTGCGGCATTGGTGAAATGGAAATTCCGGCCAACGAGCCTGGTTCTTCCATCATGCCGGGCAAAATCAACCCGACCCAGTGTGAAGCCCTGACCATGGTCGCCGTTCAGGTGATGGGTAACGATGCAGCCATCGGTTTTGCGGCCAGCCAGGGCAACTTTGAGCTGAATGTCTTTATGCCGGTCATTGCCTACAATCTCAACCAGTCGATCCGCCTGTTAGCGGATGCCCTGGTATCCTTTACAAAAAACTGCCTGACCGGCCTGAAAGTCAACCAGCAGAAAACTAAAGAAAACCTTGAAAACTCCTTAATGCTTGTCACCTGCCTCAACCCGGTCATCGGCTATGAAAATGCCGGCAAAGCAGCACGCTATGCCTTTGAACACAATCTGTCTTTAAAAGAAGCAGTGCTTGCGTTGAATCTGCTTTCTGAAGAGCGGTTTGATGAGCTCGTTCGTCCAGAAAAAATGGTTCAGCCAAGATCCTGAGGCCTGAATCTGGCGCCCTCTGAGCCAGCTGTCCTCTGGTAGATTGTAAGTGTCAAATAATGCACGAGGATGAGACTTGCCTTTCAAAAGCGTCAAATGAATCGAAAGTAAAAAGCCTGGGCAATTCCTGTATTCGTTTAGTATAGGAATTGGCCTAGGCTTGATTTTCGTTTTGGTGATTTGTTTGGACTGCAGCGTCTACAGTGATTCATGGCATTGCCGTAAGCGTCGCTTTTACCCCATTTATCAATCAATATATTTTGTGCTTGTTTGGTGCTCATGAATGCACAGACAGCAAATTTAATTTCTATTATCCGCTTTGTCTTTGATTTTTAGGCAAAGCATGAAGTCATATTTTTCTAACTAAATGACATTGGATTTGTAACCGAAAAAAAACTTGGCGCGATTCAACTATGAATTTAGGCTTGAATCGCGCCTATTTTTAATATCTGTTTTTTTCTATTAAGCCAACAGTTACTGTTAACACTCTATAAGCCAAGACATTGAAAGCGCCGGAATTCTGGCTCTTTTTTGATTCTTACGGAAACTTCTGCACCCCTGAATTCGGCTTTTTTTGGATTGAATTTCACTGTCTGGCTGAAACCTTGATGTCTCTTTCATATCGGATATGGTAGATCCAAGCCTAGTTTTTATCGAACTATCCATTCGATTTTTGAAAGAAAAAATCGTTTGATGAAGACATTCATGAGAAGCAAACCAAATCCTCTAAGGTTCTAGCAGATCATCAGTGATTTACGATATCCATGAAAGTCATACCATCTGGAGTATATAAAACGTAAGAACCAGGGAAATCTTCTTTGATATAATTCTTATACTTTGCATATTGCTGCTGAACAAAAGCTGGAAACTCTTCGATTGGTTTATCAGGAGAAGCAATGTAGAAATCCATTGATGCGTAAAGCCCTGCAAATGGTTCTAACATGATTTTCTTTCCCTTAACTCCCTCATCGATAATCGTATTGACAGGCTGTGCCAAGTCGCTTGAAATGACATGTGCTTTCCAAGTATAGTCATCCACTTTGATTGGATCGGAAAGTTTTCCGGTAAATTCGCTGTATTCTGCATTGATTCCTTGACGCACGGACATTCTTACATTTGTCTCACGGTATGTTCCATCCGCATTAATTGTTAAAAATGCGCTTGGCCCGCCAGCATATCCCCAAATATTTTTTACAAATTCTTGTCCAGCCAAACGTTCATATAACGTTGGATCTGTTTCTACGTATCCTTCATCTAGTACTTTCCAAGCGACCTGGTCATATGTCCATCCCGCCCCAATCAACGCATCCTGCTCAGCGCGGCTAGTTGTATAGTTATGAGAACCGGATTTTGCGTTTGGATTATAAGCCGAGTACAAATCGGTTTCTCCGCCTGAAAAGAATACAGGTTTAGCATCATTATCTATCGACCACCCTAAAGAGACCAAAGAATTGGCCTCATCCAAATTGGTTGTGTAGTAATGATCGCCGCCATCTGCATTGGGATTGTATAGGCGATAAACAGCCTCTCCTTCTTCTGGAGCAATCCAGCCAACTCCTTCAAAGACCCAACCGGCTACTACGAGCCTGGCCTTTTCATAGGATGATGATGTGTAAAAGTGCTCGCCAGTGTTTTCGTTATAGAGCCGATAAATATCCTGACCCGCAATGTACGGCTGATCTTCTGCCCGAAGGGGTGTAGCGCGCAGAAGTGATACGCAACATATTCCAGCCAATACCAAACTCATTTTTGATGTTTTGCTTTTCATGTAAACCTCCATTAAGACTGAAAACTGCCAACAGTTGTATTCGAAATTGTTCAGGTTTGTTTCCATTAATCTCTAATCTACTGTTCTTCAAATTGTTTCCGTAAGTGATCATCCAAAACACTAGAAAGATACGCAATCATTTCAAATATTTATATATCATCGCATCTATTATTTTTCTAAAAAATAGTAGATAACAGCAATGCTTTTGGTTGTATTATATCTATTGTTATAAATGCAATACACCTCTTATAATTAATATCTTTTACAATTGATCACTTGAAATTTATCTGAAACCAAGTTAATAGAAATAAATTACTAAAATCATTAACAACCGGTTGTTGAGAGAAGCATACATGATGTTTGTGATCAAAGCCACCAATATGGTCGACGATGGGAATTATTTCTTCTAAGCCCATGATTCAGCCTGAGCAGTCTCTCATATTATCCTGATCCCATTATCCTGATCCCAAAAATCATGAACATTTTATGAGTGGTTTCTGACCTTTTCTTACCATAGGCAGCGCGGTCTGCAACCATATGCGGCAATGAGAGTTGGTCAAGCAGATGACTTTCAAAGTAGGAATTCATGGATCTAGCGCGGAGTTTCATTCATATTTGCACAAGCTCAAAAAAATAACACAAGTAAAAATGAGGCTGCTGATAAAGTAGCTTTTTCGAAAAGCCCGAATTCGGTTGATTAGTTAAAAATCGGCTAGAAATCACATGAATGTGATTTCTAGCCGATTTTCTTGTTCAAACGGAGCGTTGAGCAC
>CAJTLE010000057.1 GCA_910577085.1 uncultured Allobaculum sp.
GAGAGCAACTCGACCAGGAGTCAGGCGAGAATTTCCTTGGGCTAACCCCCATGGGGGTTAGCCCAAGGAAACCCCATCTGTTGGAGACTCACTTGGTTCTGATTACTCTCATACAATACGAGGAGAATAGGATGTGTGATACCCATGGATAGACCATATCGACAAGATACAGCTTGTCAAAATCGCCTTTTTCCACAGCGCTCCAGCCCATATGCTGCCACGCCAGGTTCATCGTTGCGGTGCCATAAAACAGAACGGTTCCTAATGTGCCAACCATGGTGCCAAACGAAGTCGCAAGTGCCTGGCCATCTGGCGAATCAGCCGATAAGCCATAGGATTTTAATGCGATCATAGCCAGCGGTACGCCGATATAGGAAACGGCACGCACATCCGCCGAGACTGTGCCGCCAGGTGTAACCAGGGCGATATAGACGATCTGCATCGCTACGCCAACCAGAACACCGCTCTGGATATCACCTAAAACAATTCCACAGATCAGACCGCCAACTAAAGGTCTTCCTAATGTATAGTTACCAAACGAGGTACCAGCAAGACCTGGCATACTCGATAAGCAGGCAAACAAACCAATAATGGCTGCCTGCAGCCAACTGATTTCCATATGATTTTTTCCTCTTTTTTTCTGTTTTTCCCTTCATGACTCGAACAGAAGCGATGCTGTTTGAATCGTGACTCATTTTTCGTTTGATCGTTCGTATGGATCGAGAATTCAAAATATTTGGAAGGTCAGCAGATGCATTCGATGCATCCTTCCCTTTTCATTTCTGAATCCGAATGATCCGATTAATATCCAAAGCGGCCCTTGAAATCGTTCCATCCACCGATCGATACATCGGGCAGTAGCTGGAATCGGACATCGTAACCGGCTTTGCTGATGCTTTCGAGGGCATCGGCTTCCTGCTGAGTAATGGACTGGTTATTGCCAAGTTTCACGGCATCCGGGCGATCGTTGCAAGGACCGATAATGACTTTTTTCACGCCGGGCTTAAAGCCTGCCTGAACGAGAATTTTTTCCATATCAATGGGGTTTTTGGTAATGACAAAATACTGGGTGTCAGAGTTGAGCACTTTCGGGCTTTTCTTGATAAACTCATCCACACCCCAGACAAAGGTTTTCTTTCCGGAAGCAGCTTTATAGGCGTTTTTTAAAACGGGATTGGCTGCGGCTTTGTCGTTGACCGCAATAATGCCATCGCAGGGATATTCTTTGGCCCAGCGGGTGCAAGTCTGACCATGAATCATACGGTCATCAACGCGAATAAATGAAACACTCATACTTTCCTCCTGTTAAGCCTGCCGGCTTTTCGATTGTTTTCCTTCTTTGAATCGACCTGATTTTTTTTGTTTTCTTGCCTGCCACCTGCAGATTTTGAAGCTGCTTCTCTTATCACTTGCTTTACTGACTTCACTTATTTCTCTTTTCTGCCTGTGGTCTAGCAACCGCCCTGTCAGGCCGGCTTCGATTTCAGTTTCAGATCTTTTTGAATGATTCAGCTTCAGATCAGCTGTAAATTAAACGTCTTCTTCGTCATCCTCATCCGAAGCGGCAAAGGCGAATTCTTTCATAGCCTCTTTGGCTTCCATCAGGATGCTTTCTTTTAACGCATCCAGATCCATCGCATCTTTCATCAGCAGCGCCGTCAAAGCAAGCGGCAGATTCATGCCGCCAATCGCTCTGGTCTTGGCAGCCAGGCCTTTTTCGGAAATGACATTGGCAGCGGTTGTCAATGGGGATCCGCCAAGAATATCCCCAAGCATCAGGATTTCGTCCTGATCAGTAATGGGCTCAATGGCCTTGCCAAATTCAATGGCAAACTGGTCGGCGCTCTTGCCATCTTCCAGTCCACAGGCAATCAGATCTTTCCGATCTCCTGCCAGCATGCCCAGTGCATTTGCCAGCCCCGATGCAAAATGTCCGTGGCTGACCAGAATCACATATTTCATCAATAGTTCTCCCTTCTTACAGCGTTATTCTATGAATAATTCGGGAAAAGATAATGTGTCAGATGTCATGAGATTTGAGTAAAAAGTCACATGGATTTATGACATCTGTCATTTGACAGTTTGGTAATTCGTATAGAGTTGTATTAAATTCCAGATGTTTTTATGGCAAATATTCCATGTCCATATTGATTTCAGATTGCATTTCTTTTGAATCGATTTCACTTCTCGCCTTTTCCAGCATGGAAATCAAATGTGTATAAAAGGTATCGATTAAACAAGCAGATAAATGAATCGCAGATAGAAGCCCAGACAGAAGAGCAGACAAATAGATGAGCATGGAAATAAATCGCAAAGACCGCAATGGAATCCGGGTGTCTGTCTGAAGAAGTGGAGACTGAAAACTCTGGCCGGCTGCCCTGCCCTTTTCTTTTTGCTCCCGCAGCCTGGCCTGCTTTTTTCCATCACAAAAAAGGACGCCATTTCTGACGTCCTGAAGGGCACTGAGTAGATTGCTGCTTAGCTTCGCAGATAGTCGTTGATCCTTCTTTCGAGGGTCAGCAGCTGCAGGCCGATATCCCCTTTGCCGGATACAATTTCATTCATGCCGGTATCGAGCAGATTCATCGCATCTTCATATTTTTTAAAGCGGACTTTGCAGGTCGAGTTTTCCAGGGCATAATCCAGCAGACCTTCCGTATTGGCCTTTTGCGCATCTTCCTCTTCAAACTGGGCAAACGATCCGGACAGGCGGCGCAGCGAAGAAAGACCGCCGGTATTGGAGGCAATCAGCTGCTGGGTCTGTTCATCCTGAACAAAAAGTTTCAAAAGCTCCCAGGCTTCCTGGGGGTGAGAACTTTGCGAAGAGATCCCCATCATCAGCGAATCCAGGTTGATGTTGGATTCCCCCTCCATGCCGGCAGGCATCGGCAGAACCGACCATTCGAAACTGGAATAGCGTCTCACTTTCCAGGGATAGGGACTGTAGGTTTTATATTCAGCATAGCTCATTGGCGCAAAAGCGACCTGCCCAGAGTCAAACCCATCGGCGGAAGTGAAAGGATAATACGCCTGGTCATAGTCCTTGATCTGCTGCATGTAGCGCAGCGCCCTTCTGACCCGGTCATTGTTGAGCTGGACAGAAAGGCCATCCTCCGTAAAGATGGGGACACCAAACGCGGCCAGGACATCTTTCCACGTATAATTCACAAATCCGCACTGGTCGACCACCCCATCCTGGTCGGTATCTTTGGTGACCTGCTGGCACAAGGCGGCAAAATCATCAATGGTCCAGTTCCAGTCGGGCAGGCTGATCTTTTCCTGGTCCAGCAGGGTTGTATTGACAAACATCAGCCGCAGATTGCACTGGTAAGGCAAAGCATATTGGGCTCCATCAAACTGACCCGCCTGCAGGGCGCTTTTATAATAGGCTTCCTGGTCAAATGCATGATCGCTTCGGATATAAGAATCAAGATTGCGAAGCGCCCCCAGACTTGCCAGCATATTGAAATCTTCATCCAGGACCATAAAGACATCCGGCAGGCGTCCCTGGACAATCTGATCCGACAGCCATGACGAATAATCATCCTTGATAATGCCGCTGGTATAGGATACCGAAAGCCCCGGATGCAGACGTTCAAAGCGCGCAATGACCTGGTCAACCACCTCATACGTACTGGAATCGGGCACATCCCAGTTGCTTGTCGAAAAGACACCCAGATGCAGTGTTCGGGCCATTGGCAGACAGCTTCGAAGCTGTCCAACAATAAGCGCACCAACCAGAATCAGACTGACAAACCAGACTACGCGATGGCTGCGCGAGCGGGACAGTTTTTGCTTCAAAGAAGAAAACAGTGACTTCATCTGAACCCCCTTTTTTATCAGACAACAGGCAGAAAATCCACCGTTTTGTCAGACTTCCATCCAAAGAACAGAAAAGAAATGGACAACAAATTGACAGCAAATTTAAACGACAGCTACTTCTGGCCGACCAGTTCTTTGATCCGCTTGCGGTTTTCGACTGCCCATATGGCCAGCTGCGTTCGATCGCGCAGGCAGAACTTGCTTAAAATACTGGACAGATAGTTGCGCACTGTCCCCTCCGAAAGAAACAGGGCGGAGGCAATTTCCTTATTGGACATGCCTTTGCCGACCTGGCGAATCACTTCCCATTCGGTCTGCGAAATTTCCTGTTCGGCATCCTCCCGGATTGTAATGATGCTTTCTTCATCCATCTGATGATTGAACAGGGCAAAGACTTTGGCCGCGATGTCCGGATTGATCATGGCGCCGCCTGAATAAACCGTTTTGATCGAGGCGGCCAGTTCGTCCATGCTGACGCCTTTAAGAAGATAGCCGCTGGCTCCATATCGCAGGGCGGAAAAGACAAAATCGTCATCGTCAAAGGTGGTTAAGACAATCACCTTGGTCTGCGGATAATCTTTTTTGACCAGTTTCGTGGCCAGAACCCCATCCATTTTCGGCATGCGGATGTCCATCAAGATGACATCCACCCGCTTAATTTTCAGAAGATCCAGCACCTGAAATCCGTTTTCAGCGGTCCCGACGACATTGATATCCGGATCCATCGAAAGCACAATTTTCAGTGAATCATGGATCAGCGCCTGATCATCGGCAATTACTACATTTATCATGATTGATACTCTCCTGTCTGCATCGGGACCACAATGGATGTTGTAAATCCATCCGATCCATCGAACTGAACAGCCCCATGCAAGGCCGCAATGCGTTCTTTCATCTGAGTCAGTCCATACCCGGGCTGAATGGAAAGACATCCCTGTCCATTGTCTTCAATCAGAATGTGAAGGGCGTTGTCTTCAATATAAAGGCGAATATAAACATGGCTGGCCAGGCCATGGCGGATGGAATTGGTCAGGCTTTCCTGAATGACCCGAAACAGGGCATCTTCTTTGGCTACTTCAAAATTGACCTGGTCCGCTTCATAATCCAGATCAATGGACAGATCTTTGCTTAACCCCACAAACTCACTGATCATCTTTTGCAAAGCGCCTTTCAGGCCAGTATTTTCCAAAGCCCCCGGGCGCAGCTTGTTGAGCGAATTGCGGACATCATTAATGCCTTCACGCACTACCTGGCTGACCAGTTCCAGCTGTTTTTTGGCCAGATCCGGGGATTTATCGATAATGATCAAAGTCGCATCGACGCCCGCGGCAATTCCGGTCAGCGCATGGCCAAGGGTATCATGTATTTCTCTGGCCAGCCGCTTGCGTTCATTGTTTTCCCCAATGCGCTCGGTCACCGCCGCATAGTTGCGCAGTTCTTTATTGACCTGGTTAATCATGTCCAGCTCCTGGGCGATATTTTCATTTTCAACAGTCTGGTGGGCAATATACAAGGACAGATAGGCCACAAACATCAGCAGGTTGGCGACTTCCAGCACATTTTTGACCAGCACCAGTAAAAGTGAAAGCTTCCTTTGCAGGATGGAAAAATACGCCATCGGATCGGTCATCGGCATGAAAAATGAAATCACGTAATAGTTGGACAGAAAATAAAACAGGACCAGCACCACCATGACCGTATAATTGGCTGACTTTTTCTCCCGGCGCATATGAAACAGGCAATCCGAAAACACCAGCAGATACAATCCCGAATAGGCAAGATTGAGCTGCCAGGTAATGAGCGAGGACAGCAGAATTTCCAGCCCGATGGAGGCATAGTTGGCCTTTTTGCCTGGAATTTCAGCAACCACCCGCGAAAGAATCAAAGCCGCAAGCAAGGCATAGGCCATCAGGCAGATCCAGAACACCGAATCTGGATTTTTTGGCAGATATTCTACGGTTTCTAAAAACAGGTGGCTGCGATCCTGGCGGATGACCTCCCGGGAAACCAGAAGATTGACCGAAGCAAAAAACATCACAATGACATAATTCAGAGTGATCATTCCATTTCGCAAAGCCGAAATGGTCTGGATATTGGTCAGCCGCTTCATTGCCATGACCTCAGATCATTGTCAGCGGCGTTTTCGCGGTTGAGCAGGCTGACGTCAATGACAATCTCTTTTTCAACTTCCTGCCCATTCAAAGCGGCATACATGCTTTCCACCGCTTTCTGGGCCATGGTGTATGGAGACTGCAGTGCTGTGGCTTCGGCACTGTTGGCACAGGCCAGTAAAGACTTGAATTCCGGCATTCCATCCACGCCATAAATATGGATATCCGAACGCTGCAGGTATTCGACAGCGGCCATGGCCCCAATCGCGCTTGGATCGTTCAGACACATCAGAACATCAATCTTTGGATTCTCTTCGAGCAGATCCAGGGCAGCCGGCATCGCTTTTTCCGTCTGTCCATAACACTCCCGACGACCGGCGATGGAAAAACGGGGATCCTGGGCAATCGTATCGACAAATCCCGCAATCCGCTCCGCCCCGCTTCGGACATTGGAATGTTCCAGCAGGCCAATGGTTCCCTTTTCATACCGGCGCATCAGATCCTGGGCGCAAAGCACGCCAGCCTGGTAGTTATCGGAATAGATCTGTGTTGTCACGCCTTCTTGGTCATCGACTGGACAGTCGATGATAATCACCGGAATGTTTTTGGCTTTCGCCTTGCTTAACACCGGCGAAATCGTATTGGAATTGACGGGATTGATAAAAATCCCTTCGACGCCCATCTCAATAAATTCTTCAATCTGTTCAATCTGCTTTTCTTCATCCAGCAAAGGATCGCGTAAAATCAGCAGGTCGCCGTTGCCCTCGATGTACTTGACCAGCTCATTGTTCAACACCGGGTAAAACGGGTTGTTCATGGTCATATAGGTCACCCCAAACCGCCGGCTGCTGCTTTTTTTGGCTGGAAGGCTTCCAAAATAGATCGTTGACCCCGCCAGAGCCATGCTGACAATCAGGCAACACAGAAACAGATTCTGCTGTATCTTTCTCATTTCCCTTTATTCATCCCTTTTAGTCGTACTTGATTGATTCTATGCACAATACGATTTGAAATACCACTGCTCTTTTTTAAGGCAGAAGGCCTCTCTTCCAATTCATAAACTTAACACAGCAGCCTATGGGAAGAAATTGACAATTGTCACATTTGCAGGAAGTTGCGGTATTCTTTTCGACCGAAAATACGGACCAAAGCTGCAGCCGGCTTTGATCACGCTCATTGATGGATCCCATTTTTGGACGATCGCTGCCCGTTTAAGACCCATTTTGAAATTTGTTTCTTAAAGCCAGAAAGTATCAATTTTTCAAGCGCCTGCAAGACACCTTTCCTGGCATCCCCGATGTATGTCCAATCCATGGGTCTGGTGCATTAAAAAAACCAGAAACCCGAAGTAAGAGTTTCTGGCTTTAGAGATGGAAGAAGAGGTGGAAAACCAAAAGGATGTGGAAAAAGATGTGGAATATGAGTATCCAGTATCTGCAGGCAAAACCATAAAGCTTTGTCTGAAATCAGTAATTGACTTTAATGACCTGCTTATAGCCAAAAGCGGGGGAATTGATGGTAATCGTCACTCCGTTTTTCTGTTTTGCGGAGAAATCAGGAATGGCATCATCGGCTTCAAACAGAATATGGGCGGTCAGTTCCTGGTTTGGATCCAGATAGAAGACCTGATAGCCATAAGTCGTCGCCTTGATCGCTTCCGTCTTGGCGCTCATCCCGTTCTGTTCAAATTTCTGCTGGGAAATCTCTTCTAAGGACATCCCTTTCAGTTTATCGGCATCCGGCAGGGAAGAAACCTTGAAGCCATCAATGGTGCAGGCTGGAGACAAAAATGGCACGACCAGACGGCTGTCGGTCTTGTTTTTGTAATTGATCAGAAGACCATCGATGGTCGATTTGCCATCCTTGTAGGTGTAGGTCACGTTTTCAGCATCGACCTCAAATTCGTAATAATCATCCGAGTATACGGTAAATTTCTTGGCATCTGAGTTCGTGATCTTATCATCCTGAATGGTTCGGATTTTGACGCTGTCAAAGGGAATGAAGGAGTCTTCTTTCTTCACATACAGGCCAATGGTCCGATCTTCGGTCTTTGGTACGCCGATGTAGCCGTAAATATAGGTCGAAGATCCTGGGTTGACATCGTTGGTAATGATTGTCTTGAACTGGTCAATCGGGTTGATCGGCTTATAGCCGTCTTTGGAAGAGGCAGAAAGCTGATAGACCAGATTGGACATATGGTAAACCGATTCAGAATTGTTTTCGATGCTGGCCAGAAAATAGTAGTAGACCGTGTTGACCTGGTGGTTTTCGACCTCCAGAACGTCAACCAGTTTCATGTCAACGCCATCAGCCACTTCAATCGAAGAGACTTTCGGCTGACAGCCTACTAACGTAAAAGCCATCAGAAAGCAAAGCAAAGCGCTCAATAGTTTTTTCATGTTTATCACCATCCTTCATTTTAGAGAAAAACCTACAGTCTGCCAACCGAGACTGAACCAGGCGATATTTCCTCTACCATGATCACATCTCTGTACCGGATTTTATCTTTCAAAATCAGAAAATGTCCCTGTTTAATCCAACTGGAAGCGGTTTGGCCGGATTGAAGGCACTAAACCCCATGGAGGTTTAATCCACTCTCTGCCGGATACCGTTCTTCATTCCTGCTCTTCAAATATCAGATACTTTTATCAATCTGTCTATCTTCAACAAAAAGACGATCTGACAGTGATTGAATTTAGTGGCCGTTTCTCAAGAAAATTTAAAATTTGTTAAAATATAAAGCATGCAACCCTCTAATGTCATCTACTCTCAACTGCTCAATTACAAAGCCCCCCGCTTTGAAGAATTCCCGGATATCGACTTATATATGGATCAGATGGTCGAACTGCTAACCAGCTGGCTGGCTCCTTTATATTTTGACCAGGCCAAGCCCTGCATTACCGCCAGCATGATCAATAATTATGTCAAGAATTCGATTGTTGAGCCTCCCATTAAAAAACGCTATACCCGCTATCATCTTGCCTACCTGTATGTAGTGATGGTTTTAAAACAATGCTTCTCTTTGCAGGAGATCTCGACTTTAATCACGATCTATCGCACGATGCAAAACCCAACCCATACCGCAGACCACTTTGATACCTTTGCCTCAGCCTTTGAAACAATGCTCCATCAGGTCATGAAGACCAGCCAGGCAAACTGCACGGTGATTGAAGAGCCCAACTGGCAGCAGCATCTGATGATCAACTCCCTGCAGGCGGTCTGCTGCAAAATCTTCTGCGTCTACCAGATTGTCTCCTTCAGCGAAGCCCAGGACCAGACTCCTTCCAGAAAGCAGACCAGATCCAGATAGTCTTTCATTTTGCCCTGCCCCTGCCAATCGCAGAGAATGGTCACATAAGTAAAGATGGCTATCGGCTGGAATCAATCCGTATTCATGAAACGGCTCACAAAATTCAGGTTTGAACAGACGGACCCGAATTTGAGCGTGTCCGCTTCCAGAATTCCATCCAGACACCCGTTTCCAGGTGCTGTTTCAGGCAGATAACAGACTGCAGATAAACCGATTCACCGCAAAGACAGGATCAGTCACAAGCATCAAAGCCAGAAAACAAATGGATCGCGAATCGATCCTTCTGTTTTCTGGCTTTTTGCACTCTTTCGTTTCGAGCAGGAATCTGGCCAGTCCTCTTCCCCCTATGGGTCTTTCTTATGACCATTTCTTATGGCCTTTCTTCTCCAGCTTTCCCCTTTTCAGTCTTCTACAGAACAGATTCCAGCAGACTCTCAATCAACATCAAGCCAATCAACACCATTGCAGCAGCCAACGGAGCCAGAATCATAATGCCAGCTGACATATATGCCAGCATCCAGCCCGGATGGTTGCTTGTCTGATAGCTTTCTTCCATCAGTTTTGCACAAAGCAGACCAAAGATCAGACCGAATATGCTCACGGCAACCACATGGGCTTCAAAATCAATCTGCGTCCACTGGTAAATCGAAAGCATATCGATCCCCTGCAAAATTCGAAAGCCAAGCATTCCGGCAAGACCAAAGAGAACATACATCCAGAACGTTGAGCTTTCCGGCTTGTTTGCTGGAGTTCTTTTGGCTGCCTGCGAGAGACGGACAGTCCTGCCGGTTTGATTTGAAGAGGCGCCGCCTGACTGCGAAGAAGCATTCCTTGACGAACTGGAAGCCGTTCTGGTTTTCGTGGACTGGTTTTGGGTGTAAGACGTTCGCGAACTTTTGGGGCTTAATTTTTGGGTGTTTGAGGTATTTGCCGTCCCAGCACCCAGTCCAGCCGATTTTTTCGCCGTCGAATTCTGACCCTGATTTCGATTAGGGTTTCCAGAGCTTCCATTGGTGTTTCCGGTGGTTCTATTTGTATTTCCTGTGTTCGTTGACGAAGACGATCCAGAAACGGTATGAGCCGTTCTTGTGCGCTGCGTCTGGCCGGTATTAGAACTGGCAGTGGTTTTCTGATTGTTTGTAGTAAAGCCAGTGTTCTGCCTGGTGGAGGATGACGGATTGGTTTGTCTTTGATTGTGTCCATTTCCATTTGAACTGGTGCTCTGTCTGGCTTTTGGATTCATCCGCTGTTCGAGAGCGCACCAGGGACAATAGGTGTTATGGGATGGATAGACATGATGTTTGGGGTTCTTCTGGCATTGCGTCATCAAGTTTGTGCGCGGCAGGCAATACGGTTCAAGGGCTTTAACCCATTCCCTTCCCGTGGCCCGCTGCGAAATTCTGGCTTTGGCGGTTCCGGACGTATAGTTAAACGTCCGATCGAACAGCTGGCGGACTTCAGAGGGAATCATGGTGTAATCCGGGACAAAGGGCGGTACGCGAATTGAACAGGTTCGCACGTATGGACAGTTGCCTTCCAGGATATCTTTATTTCCCAGATCCATCGCACTTCTCGATGGTCCCTGGCTTCCGATACCGCCAAAGGGATCCGCGTTCATCATCAACAGGCGAAAGATATGAACCGCCAGCGAAAAATCATCGGTGTGCCGGTTGAATTTCCCCCGAAAGGATCCTTTCTGCTGGAGTTCTGGCGGCAGAATTTCCGGCATCCCGACATCGCAATAGAACGCTTCTTTTGTTTTTGGATCCATGAACTGGAAGGAATCGCAGTCGACCAGAATGACCTGCCTGGTTTTGGCATCGAGCAGAATGTTTTTCTGATTCAGATCTCCAATGACAATCCCTTTGGCATGTAAAAAGGCCACCAGAGCCGCGAGATTGTAGGCAACCTGAAGGGATGATTTCCAGTTAAAATCCGGCCATACCGCCAGTACGTTTTTCGTGCTGATACTCTTAGGGGCCGAGCGGTTAAAGCGCTGGACATCGTAGAAGTTGAGTGGATTGGAGACTCTGGGCATCACAAAGCCGGCCATCTGTCCATTCTCGTAGAGAACATCCATCGGCCAGGCAAGGCGCAGCAGGCCATCCATATAGGCCGGAATGTTGGTGGAGACCATTGCTTTGAGCTTGCGTTCATGCTCACTTCTCTTGATGGGATCGTCTAAAATACTCGAATTGTAAATTTTCGCAGCCAGACCTGGCCAGTCAACAATTTGATAGAGCGATGCTTCGCCACCTCCCTGAAATCTGGCGTCTTCCAGCGTATAGCTCTTCCCGCTCAGTCCGATATAGGTACGCATGCAGTCTTCCTTTCTTTTCTCTTTCGAATCTTTCGATCCATTTCTCTTTTTGAGTTATCCATTTGGCTGGTCGAGATAGAGAATCGGTCTTTTGGTGCAGTAGGAGACCCGCCAGCGGGAACCAATATCAGCGGTATAGGCAAGTTTTGTGGTGGTCTGACCCCGATAGTCGTAAGAGTCTCCCTGTGGGTAGTCGAGAAACAGGGTCATGGATGGACATTGACGATGTTTTCGAATTTCACTGATCAGATCTTCTTCACGTGAGACGCGGACGAAAGGATTGCTTAAGTTTTTGACTTTACATTCGGGAACTTCGTCCTGATTCCATTCATAGCCAACCATTTCATCCGAAGAACGGATAAAGTTGTTGCGACAAGTCGCTCTTCCATCCCGCAGATCGGCAGTCGGATCGACAAAGGAAGGCTTGCCATCAATCCAGACAATATTCCAGCTGTGATTGCCACCGGCCAGCTTGCCGTTGACGATAATGCACGGCAGATTACACAGATCGCAAAGCATCTTATAAGCCGCTGCCAGCCCTTCACAGACCGCGATGTGGTTTACGGCTACCCCATAGACGCAATGCGCCTCCATGTTCTCGGAATCCCCGTATTGACAATTGAGAATGATGACATCTCTCAGCCACAGAGCCTTGCTCAGATCATCGAGACCCGTTGGCAGCTTTCGCAGGACTTCTGTGACCCACTTTTCGACTTTAACCAGGTTCTTTCTGGCCTGTTCTTTTTCAAAGAGATAGTCAGGCCTGAGAACAATTTTTTCATTGTCCGCATAATCCAGAGAAATATACCAGTAATAAATATAGAAAAGCGCCGGTACATCCATTTTGATGGAATGGGTAATATCGAGCAGTCTTGCATGGGGCATGGGAATGGTGACCGTTTCTGGCATGTGCATCCATTCATCAATCAGGTTGTCGACAATTTTCTGGTCATGCGCATCCAGGCGGTTTCGATAATAGAAATAGGGTCGGATGTCCATATCAGCTCTCCTGATCGTCCTTTTCTTTCATTTCTCCGGCTTTTCTTGGTTCTTTGTTTTCTTTGGAATCCCGGCTGGCTCTTTCTTCTAAATCCTGGCCGGCTTTGACCAGCTTGCGGCCAAGGTACGAAGCGGCTGTAGCCACGTTGCGAAGCAGTTTATCACCAAAGGTATTTTCGTCTTTGATTTCTTCTGGATGGGCAGCTGTCGTGTTTTCTAAACCTTCCGGGTTCGTTGGTTCTGGCAGAAGGGGTTCGGAGGTCGGAAAATCAGGCAGGGTTGTATTTTCGGGTTTGAAGGATGGATGCGCCTGTTCATCTGATGTGGCAGTAGCGTTCTTCTGTGCCGAGGACTGCCCAGCTGTTTCCTCAGATTTTGATGGGCTCACTTCGGTTTCTTTCGTTTTTTCGCCTTCATCTTCATCTTTAAACAATTCTGGATACAGAGCTTTCTGTTTTTGTCGTTCGTAGACTTTCGTCATCGCTTTCCAGTGTTCAATGTCAAATTCCGGTTCCGGAATCTGCTTCATTTTCTTCTCATTGACTACACCAATCAGGCTTAAATCATCACTGACTCCCTCACGCAGTCTTGGTGATTTCAGAAAGTCTTCCAGATCGTGGCGCAAAGTGTCAGCCTGCTTCTGGTCTTCAATCGGGGTATAAAGAATTGGCCGGATAAAGGGAAAGAATACCCGGTTGTCTTCAAAGGCGCCGCGAACAAAGTAATCAAGCAATCCATCCGTCGCCATCACAAATCCGGCCAGATGCATTTCCTTGCCATATTGCCAGGTTGTTGTGCTCTGTAAAGGAAAGACACTGCTGGCTTCAGGTCCTTTATGGCGGTGCGTAATCATTTTATAGCCACCATCATCCTGAAAGAGGACAATGCCATCATCACCCGCATGCGCAAAATAGAGCCTATCACCATCATAGGCAGCAATGGTCAGCGTAGTATGCATCGCATAATCCAGAACATTGAACTCATCAGCTTTTTCGTTAATCTTTCGCAAAGCCCGGTGCATCGTTTCCTGAAGCAGCGGTCCCATGGCCAGGACATCATCAAAAACAAAATCATGTTTTTCCAAAGCACGGGTGAAGTAATCTTTCATGTACTGAAGACTTTCTGTCACTGCGACTCTTGCTCCCCAGTCCGAATGGACACACGAACCCACACCATCGGCAATCGCAGCCAGAACGATCCGGTCTCCAACCACTTCAAAGCCGCTGTAATCCTGGCATCCAGTTCCGTTTTTTAAGTGGCTTTCGCCTGTCTGGGTAATGTTGAATACAAACAGATCCGATCCCCGATACGATCTGGACACACAGGCTGGAACCGTCGGAATGGAAATATTGTCGGTTTCTTCTTCAAAGACTTCTACCTCACCATCTTCTGTCTCTTCAAGAAATGAAGCTTTCTGAAATTCTGGTTCTTCATTGAAAGAATGATCAGGTTCTGCTTGAGAGTCTTCTGAAGTCTTTGTGGAGGCAGGTTCATTGTTCGAGTCGTCAATGGAATGATTATCCTGGTCTTCGTGGTCTTTCTGCTCTTCCTGCGGGGTCTCAGCCGGGTTTAACTCTGGAGATTCTTCCTTTTGACCGGCTTCTTCTTCCACTTTTTCGTTGTTTTCTGCCTGATTTACAACATCGGTTTCAGCTGATTCCGGATGTTCAACTCCTTCAGCTTCCAGTGGGTTCTCTTCTGGCTCAGAAAGAGGCTCTTCACTCTGCTTAGGCGTGGTCCAGTCTGCAGGTTCTGGCTCTTTTGGACTGACAAAATCAGGATAGCTCAGTCCATCTTCTTCCGGCGCTGTCTCATCGACAGTCAGTCCAAAGGTAAAAACGGTGTTGTTGCTTCTTTCTAGCATATAGATTCCTTTCCCTTCTTTAATCTGGATCCTGAAGCGTTCTCTGGGCAGAATCGCCCATTTTCCGGGCTGCCCAGAAAAAGCGCCTATGGATTCAGGTTCTTCAATTCTAGCAAGATTACAGATCGATTAAAGCCCTTTCAGAGTACTGTGGCCAAACTTTGGATGGATGAACACGAAAAAAGCTGATTTCCAGTTTCCAGCATCTTTGGCAAAAGACTGGCCTCCTGTTTGAAAAAAACCATCTTTCAAATTCATTTTGAAATCAGTCTGAAGGCGTTTTGGAATTCAGGCTGTGCAATTCATAAGGACTGGTTTAAAGTGAAAAGCATAAAAGAAAACCGGATTCAATAAAACAACAGAGAAAAGAAAGGACTCATCATGTCTGATTATTTACAGGAAATGTATCCGCCAGACAATCCTGGAGAATACCATGTACCAGCGGTATTGCTGCTTGATTGTTCGCACTCCATGAATGGAACTGCCCTGAAAGAGCTCAATGAAGGACTGAAAATTTTTGGCCAGACACTTCGAGAAGATCCGCTGGCTTTAGGACGAGCGGATCTTGCGATTGTTACCTTCAATTCCACCGTCAATGAAATCCAGCCATTTATGCCAGCGTCCATGTACAAACCGCCCGTGCTGGAAGCCAGTGGCATGACCTCCTTGAATGGAGCCATTAACCATGCGCTGGATATGATTCGCAAACGCAAAGACTATTATTCCCAGGTTACCGGGACCAAGTATTATCGTCCCTGGCTGTTTGTTTTAACTGATGGCTATCCAACAGACAGAGAACTGACCAGAGCCACGCAGGAGCGCCTGCAAAAGGAAATCAGAAATAAAGGTGTTTTCTATCTGCCCATGGCGATTGGCGATCAGGCAAATCCAAGAATCCTGCAGGACTACTATCCGCCAGAACAATCCCAGAAGCCTTACTTTAAAGCACAAGCCTCAGATTTCAAACAGGCATTTGTCTTTCTTTCCAACAGCATCTCCCAGGTCTCCCGCACCGATCTCAACGGCGGCGATACCATCAAAAGCCCGCAGGTTGATCGTACGATCACAATTGGCATCTGATCCGCCCTTTGATCAGAAGATTGAAAGTCCCCGAGCAATCCCTTAAAAAGCAAAAAGAGCGTAAAGATGAATGTCATCACTCATCCTTACGCTCTTTTTGGATTCTTTCAGCGCGGCTCTTCACGCGTTGTTTTCAATCTTCTGCGCTCCATTCATCCTGTTTAAAACCACTTATTCAGGGACTATTCCGAATAAGATTGCCTGGATAAGAAAGCCTGAACTCCAAGATCCACCAAAGGAAATCTTTTGAAAGGAAAGATTCTCGATTTTTGCCACTTGTCTTTTCCTGCTTAGAATTTCTAGCGACCAGAACTTATAGCGGCAGCTGGTGCCTAAGAACTTTATTGTTTCCTTCATAAGCCTCGACCAGCAGCTCCAATTCATTGACTGATTTGTAGTAATCAATCAACAGCTGATAGAGGACCATAAGCATCAGCCAGTTTTTCTGCCTACAGCAGATCCTGAGCATTTTCTGTTTAGCGGCCTCGATCTTGGCAGAATCTTCGCGCATAATTGCTTTAAGCAGCGCAAACAAGGCTTTATCGTCACTTTCAAGCAGATCAGGATCAAACTTTTCCATCTCCTTGAGACAGCATTCTTTTTGCCCCAGACGATAATGACAATATGGAATCAGAATTAAGTTCCCCACGAAGCCATCACTCCAGTCAACAGGATGATCCTTTGCAAACTGGATTGCCTGCTCAAAACTGCCTTCCAGCGTTAAAATAATCAGCATCGTGGTTACTGCATGACGGTAAAGAGAATCTCCTGTAAAGGAGGCCATAGAAAGTAATACTTTCTCGCTGCATGTCTTGGCAGCCGAAAAGGATTGAAGGCCAAGCAAGTAATTTGCCAGGTTGTTATAACACATTAATGCTCGGACATAATTCCCATGCTTCACAAATAGATCGTGTGCTTCTTTCGCTGTCCAATAGCCATCATAATAGGACGTAGCAATCGTTAGCGATTGGGCATAGTTAAGCTTAATGGTTCCTTCAAGCTGCGGCCAGAGCCGTCCATTCAGCGAATCAAGAGCCATAGCATAGTATTTGACCGACTGATCAAAGGCCCTTCTTTTGCCAGCTTGAAATGCTTTTAAATATAGGATCAGAGCAGCTTCATCGTTATTGAAGACAGGCATATATTCATCAATTTCGTCATAGGCGCGCGTTTCAGTCTTCGATAAAGATGACGGTTCTTTCGCTCTTGAAGACATCATGATAAATAAAGGAACATACAGGCATCCAAAAGAATACTCGTAAACACTCTGCCTTTGAATAAACTGTTCCAGAACTTGCGCTTCTTTTACTCGATTTTTGTAGATATAGGCATCCATTAAATTGCCAAGCAGCCGGCGAATCTCATCAAGCAGACATCGATCAAAGCAGAATTCTATCCCATAATAATCAAGAAACCTTTTAAATATCGCTTCTCTCATCGGTTTCTTTCCATTTTCAACCCGAATAATTCATGGCTTTTTTCACAAAACTATTTTTCGTGTTTTGTCTTCGAAATGCAAACAAATATATTGCGATTAGGTTATCCACATCGTTTGCGGTGGAGGGGGGTACTTGATTTTTTCAAAAATGACGGACAAAAACAGGTCAAAATCGCATATAACAAGCTTTTGT
>CAJTLE010000058.1 GCA_910577085.1 uncultured Allobaculum sp.
GAGGGTAAAAAAGGGGATAAAAAATCCCCATCCTACTTACCCCGTCCCCACCACCCGAGGGGCGGGCCGGGTATGGGGAGGGTGGTGGGGACGGGGTACACATTCACGAACGTGTTGGTTCAATAAAAATCCTTTGTACTCTTCAATGGTCTTCAGATTCTTGATTCGATTGAGCTGTTCTTCAACGACGGATTCAAAGGAACCGGCATAAAGCGATGACAGTGTGGCATAGAAAAACCAGAGTGAACAGAGATTCTGATTTTCCATTTCAGGTATTTTGAATCGATACTTTCCAATCAGATAAAAAGCATAAGAATAAAACAGTGCATTTTTGGAAAGGATCATCTCACCACTCAAATAACCAGCGTTCATAACCGACTTAATAAACTCATGCCAGTTCGTCAGATCCAGGACAAGCGGCAGGACTTCTTTTAAATGGTCAAACCGCTCAGTTTTAAGCTTCTCATCTACCGCTCCTTTGTTTTCCAGATCGGCTCCACGTAACAGTTTGTATCCGTATTTCAACCTGCCGCGGTTAAAGCCAAATGCGAGAACCACCCTAATGATGTTCTGCGGCGTAACCTCTGTGATTGGATTGTAGGCAGTAGATTTCTTATAGACAGGGTGATGTGAGCTTTGGCAGAAAGATTCAATCATATCACGTCCCTCACCCCAGTAAATCGACATCAAGGTCAGAATAAAGTCATTTTGCTTGAGTGTAATGCCGCGTGAATTGACCCGGACAAAGATCTCGGAAACTATTTCTTCATCTACATCATTGAAAATGTTGAATACAGGTAAATGACGATCCTTAATCTTTGTAATCTCATTAATCCGCTCATAGACCTGATTCGCCTGCTCGGAAGAAAATTCCTCGCCTTTATCCTCCTTCGATTTTTGAAGGCGGCTGATGTACTCACTCGTAAAAGTAAACATGTTCGGAGTGTTGAAAATATCGCTGATATTTGAAATCCATTCTGGGTCTTTTTCAATTGCACTGGTACAAACCTCAAACTTGTCTTCTATTGGATGGTAGGCAATTTTTATCTGTACCTTTTCAAATTTATCATTGATGACAGGCTGGCCTTTAATCACCGCATAAAGCGAAGTCAGGCGCTGCTGCCCGTCAATAATGACTTCTTTGGGTGAGGTGTAGCTTTTTTCTCCCATACTGATCGAACGGTTGTCTTCTTTTGATGGACAGTCCCAAAGCATTAGATATCCAATCGGAAAACCTTTAAGCAGAGAATCGAATAAATCACGGACACGCGTATTTTTCCAGACAAATGGCCTTTGAAGATCGGGCAATCCCAATTCGCCAGTCGAAATTTTATCAACCAACTGTCCAACATTAAACGTAGAAATTGTATACAGTTCCTTCATACTTAACCCCTAAAGTAAAAACCAAAATATATTTTTAGAATACATGGCCTCAGTGAAATTCACTACCATTCCATCTGAACAATGACTCGCTTTTCAGCCAATTCTTTACACTTTGAATACATTAGTCGAATCCAGTTCAGGCTGCGATCCGATCCTGAAAATAGTACGCAGATTGAAAAATTGTAAAAAAAGACCAGAAACACTTTGAATAAAGTGTTTCTGGTCTTCAAAATTTCTAAAACTGCAAAACCAGTCTGCTAAATCAGTCCGCAAGCCTCATTCTTTGATCGAAATCCATTTTCAGACTTATAGTTCGATTTCAGTGTTCTGTGCCTGTTTAAAGGTTCTGCGTCTATTTAAGGACTCTGGATTGGCTGTCTGCCCAGAGTTTGATTGGATTTCTAGGCAACAGTATCCAGAATGGCTTTCATGCGGGCAGCGAGGCCTTTGACTTTCTCAACCGGCATGGAGCAGATGGCAACACGGATCCCCTTGTTGACCTTGACGGTATAGATCTGCTCTTTCATCAGGGCTTCATGGTATTTGTCACGGGTGTCATTGTCCATGGCTAAAGTCACGAAGAATCCTTCTTTGTATGGGTAAGTTTTCAGGCCGGCTTCATTGGCTTCTTTGATGAACAGGTCGGATCTTTCTTTTAACAGGTCGACATATTTCTGTTTTTCTGCAAGGTATTCTGGTTTCTTTTCTTCCATCACCGTGGAGAACATTTCCATGGCGCCGTTGTTGATGTTAGACCATGTGGCACGAGCGGATTTTTCGAAGACAACTTTGAGTTCTTCAACGCCTTCCAGTGTTTTGGCAAGCAGGATGGCTGCTCCGCAGCGCAGACCATAGCTGGTCATGGATTTGGAGATGGAGAACGCGACGATGACCGCAACTTTATCAGAGATTTCATCGAAGCAGGTGAAATACTTTTTCGCATAGGCACTACGATAGGAGAAGTCGATGTAGGCGATATCGTTGATCAGAACAACATCGTGGGTTTTGGAGCATTCATTTAAGAAGGCAATGACTTCTTTCCATTCGTCTTCTGTCATCGAATAGCCGGTTGGGTTGTGGCAAGGATCGTTGATGATTAAAACCAGACGCTCCTGTTTGGCCATGACGGCTTTGCATGTGTCTTTGAAGGAAGTCATGTTGAAATGATCGCCCTCAAATAAGGAGTAACGGGCCACTTCGAGGTTATTCATCTGCGCCATCAGAGCATAAGAACCCCAGGCAATTTCTGGAATGATCAGAGTCTGACCTGGTTCCAGGCAGTTTTCGATGGACATGCCAACGGCGCCGGTTCCACCAGGTGTGGCGATGACTTCTTTATACAGATTGGAGTTGCCATCCAGGACCCAGTCAATGGCATCTTTCTGGAAGTCTGGGTTGCCGGTAAAGCTGACGGCATATTTGGCCAGGTGAGAGTCATCGATATTTTTTAATGTGGTAAAGACGGTATCGAGGGTTGCAAGTTTTCCTTCTTCGGTATAGAGCGATCCGATGACCGCATCGACGACTTGATCGTCGCCGTATTTTGCTTTCGCTTGTTTAGCGAGTTCGACAACCGCAAAAACGGTGTCGACAATCGGGGTGCGGTTTGCGCTGTCTTTGACAAAACTCATAATTCTTCATCCTTTCTGATTGAAAAACTGCCAAGCCATCGGCGGATGGTGCATACAGGTCCTAAGGCCTGCATGCAGGCTTCAAGATTCTGCCCTTTCAGATCCCCCTCTGCCTGAACATAGAAGAAATATTCAAACGGATGACCTTTGCGTGGGCGTGACTGGAGTGAGTCCATATTCAGGCCAAAGGCGGAAATGACGTTAATGGCCTTGGCCAGGGATCCAACGGTGCTGTTTACAGAGATCAAAAGGCCGCAATGGTCACCAGGTTCGGTGTTTTCATGGGCGCTGATCACCAGAAAACGGGTGGTATTGGAGGAATCGGACTCAATATTTTCCGCCAGAACTTTCAGACCATAGAGCTGAGCGTTTTCTTTGGCCCCAATGGCGGCTTTGGTTTTATCGCCGGTCTGGGCGACGTATTGGGCAGCCATTGCGGTGTTTGGATATGGAACCGTCTGCACATGCAGAGCGTCCAGAAAGTCCTTGGACTGCCACAGGGCCTGGTCTTTGGAATAGACCCATTGAATATCGGACAGTTCAGCTTCTTCCAGACCCAGCAGACATTGCTTGATACGGACATCTGCGACCTGGTCAATAAACACGGGATAGTTCATCAGACCATCCAGAACTTCACCAACCAGTCCGGAATTGGAATTTTCCAAAGGCAGGACACCATATTGGGCTTCATGGCGGGTTACAGCTTTAAAGACTTTGCCAAAACTGGAGCAGGACTTCAGGTTTGCATATGGAAAGAGTCTGCCTGCGGCTGAATGGGCAAACGCGCCTTCCACCCCACAATAGGCAACGGTGTTGAGCGATAACAGTTCTCGTTCCTGCTTTTTGGCCAGATCCATCAGCTGCTGCAGCCAGGTAGCAAAATCTTCTTTGAACTCCGGATTTTGAATCCGGTCTTTTCCTTTTTCCAGCACGATCTTTTCGCGGCTTTCATCGAAGACCGGCAGACCATGTGCATCTTTATAGCGGGCGGCATCCAGAACCAGATTCAGCCTGGCTTCAAACAGCGCGGCTAACTGATCATCGATGGCGTCAATTTCCTTTCGAATCTCGTTGAGTTCTTTCACAATCATCACCTTTTCATTGTGGGTATTTTACCATCGCAAAAAGTTTGTCCCAACGCGAGTCTTCTTTACTTCCCTTCAGGTTGGAAAACCTGTTCCATTTTTCATTGATTTTCATCCGTTTTCAAAGCTGATCGTCCTTTTTCCCTTCAGATTGCCTGGTTTGCAGGATTTCAATTTCATGCCGCTTTCCAAAAAGGATAAAATAACTCCATGTCTATCGATGGATTTCAATATAGGTTCGCAACATCGGTTTGCAGTACGGAATTTCAACATAGGTGTTCAGGATGCTCTTTTCTGAAAAGCAGGCCCATATTTACAAAACCCGGCGTTATCCTTCCCGAATTTTGATCTCTATCGTCCGCGGACGATAGACCGATCTGCTTGATTATCTGCCTGATCTGCCTGAAAATAGAGTGGAGAAATGAGGTGAGATTATGAAAAGAGAAACCTTGGATACGGAATATAAAGAAAAGGTAACCGATACCTTCTTAAAGACAGTCTCCGCTTTTTCGAATGGCGAAGGTGGGGTGATCACCTTTGGGATTACTGACGATAAAAAAGTAGTTGGTCTTTCCAATCCCGAAAGGGCTGCCCTGCAAATCGAAAATAAGATCAATGATTCCATTCAGCCGCTTCCTCAATATCGAATTCACATGGATACTGAAAATAAAACCGTTTCTCTTCAAATCAGCGAAGGTCCTTTTAAGCCTTATTACTGGGGAAACAAAGCCTACATTCGCCATGACTCTTCCAGCGTAGAGATGGATATGATGCAGCTGGAAACTTTGGTGCTCCAAAAGAAAAACATGGATTTCGATGCTCTTCCCGCTTCTGATCAACAGCTCACCTTCCAGACTTTAGAGAATGAGCTCATCTCAAAATTGCAGCTGGAAAAACCAGGAACAGACACCTTTAAGTCACTGGGACTTTTAAAGCCTGGTTGTGGATATACGATTGCTGCCCAGCTTCTTTCAGACCGTAATGAATTTCCGGGCGTTGAACTTGTTCGATACGGGATGAACGAAAACGAGATTCAAAATCGGCTGACAGTTGAAAACTGCTCCGTACTGACCATGTATAAAGAAGCAGAAAAATTTTTCAATCTGTATTTTCGCTCCGAACTGATCAATGGCTCAGCTCGTGAAGAGTATTATCGAATTCCAAAAAACGCATTCAGAGAGGCTGTCCTGAATGCGTTGATCCATCGGGACTGGAAAAGAAGAAATTCCAGGATTCTGATTCGAATGTATAACGATTCCATCAAAATCAGTTCTCCCGGCGGTCTTCCTGAAGGAATCACGCCTGAAGAATATCTTCAGGACGATCTTTCTGTTCCAAGAAATCCCGATCTGGCTTATGTTTTCCTGCGGCTTGGGTATATCGAAAGACTCGGTTCTGGAATCAGAAGGATTTTATCTTCTTATCAGGACCAGACTGGAAAGCCAGAATTCGCGTTTTCGAAAAATGTCATTACGGTCAGGCTTCCATCCCTCAGCTATCAGGCAAATCTTTCTAAAGATCAGAACACTCTGTTTGCTGCAATTAAGGAGAATCAGCCGATTTCCCGTAAAGAGATTGAAAAGCAGACAGGATTTGGGCGCTCTAAAACCGCAAAATTGCTTAAAGAGCTGACAGATTTGAACCTGATTGAAAAAGTCGGCAATGGACCTTCGATCCGATATACACTCAACTTGCATCCTGCGCTCATCCATTAATCGATTCAGGTCTATCGTCCGCGGACGATAGACCGATCTGCTTGATTATCTGCCTGATCTGCTTGCTCTGCCAGACAGAAAGGATGCTTGGATTGACCAAACGAAAATCAGTTTCTGATCCATAAGCCAGAAACTGAAACCGAACAGAAATTGCTTAGATTAGAAAGGAAAACAGCCTGTTTCCGATTTTCCGGACTCTCTATATCCGTCTTACGCCGTCTTGGTTGTACCGAGCTCTGTCTCGCTGCATACAACCACTCGGTAGGTGCATCGAAAAGCAGGGAAAATGAAGTGGAAAAGACGAAGTCAAAACAATCAGGCTGCCAGAATATTCATGAAACTGAATGTCCAGATTCCCGGATCGTCGTATCCGATTGTGATTGAAAAAGGATGTCTAAGTCATTTAACCGGCTGGATTGATCCGAAAAGAAAGACCATGCTGGTGTATGACACCGGTATTCCTGCAAAATGGGTTGAGCTGGTGGAAAGTCAGCTATCCAATTGTTTTGCGTTCTGTTTTGAGCAGGGCGAAGGCTCAAAAACAATGCAGACTTTAGAGCAGTGCCTGATTGCGATGTCCGATGCCGGACTCAACCGCAAAAGTCAGGTAATTGCTCTTGGCGGTGGGGTCGTTGGCGATCTTGCCGGGTTTGCGGCTGCCTGCTACATGCGCGGCATTGATTTTTACAATCTGCCAACCACTGTGCTGTCGCAGGTGGACTCTTCGGTAGGCGGCAAGACGGCTGTTGATCTTGGATCCGTTAAAAACATCGTTGGCGCTTTCTGGCAGCCCAAAGCGGTGCTCATTGATCCGAATGTGCTGCAAACGCTGGATCCCCGGCAGATTGCGGCCGGTCTTGCAGAAGCGCTTAAGATGGGACTGCTCTTTGAAGAAGACTTAGTTGAAGCCTTTGAAAAAGAAGATCTTGACCTGACGTACATTATTGCCCGAAGTATTGATCTCAAGCGGATGGTTGTCGAACAGGATGAAAAAGAAGCTGGTCTGCGCAAGGCATTGAACTTTGGCCATACGATCGGCCATGCCATTGAAGGCAGCTTTGAGGATCATGACTATCTGCATGGCGAATGCGTTGGGACCGGTATGCTTTACTTCATTGAAGATGAAACGCTCAAAAATCGAGTGATTGCCATTGAGGACCGGCTGAATCTGCCTCGAATTGAAGAGTTCGACCTAGCAAGAGTCAGAGAATTATTGCGTCACGATAAAAAAGGAAACGACCAGGGTATTGATTGTGTCTTTGTGACCAAACCAGGCCAGTTTGAATTCCGGACGCTTCAGCCTGAAGAAATAGACCGACTGGTAGAAAAGGAGATTTTCGTATGAAAAATACGATTGGCCAGAACATTTCGCTGACTCTGTTTGGCGAAAGCCATGGCGAAAAAATCGGGGTTGTTGTGGATGGTCTTCCTGCCGGCTTTGAAATCGATCTGGACAAACTGGAATGGGAGATGGAAAAGCGCAAAGCCAAAGGACAGCTTTCTACGAAACGTCATGAAGCGGATGCGGTGCAGATTGTTTCCGGCTTTTTCGAAGGCAAAACCACCGGAACTCCGCTTTGTATTCTGATCGACAATACCAATACGCGCTCGCAGGACTATGCCCAGCTGAAATACCGTCTGCGCCCAGGCCATGCGGATTTTGCGGCGTTTGAAAAATATCATGGGGCGCAGGATTATCGTGGCGGCGGCCACTTCTCGGGCCGGCTGACTGCTCCCATTGTGGCGGCTGGCGCTATCTGTCGACAGATTCTGGAAGCCCATGGCGTCAACCTTGCTACCCACATTCAATCCCTGCATGGCATTGAAGATATCGCCTTTGATTTTGCGGACGCTTCCCATTTAGAAGCGCAGATGAATACTCTCAATGCAGCGCAGTTTCCGGTTCTTGATGAAGAAAGCTGTCAGAAGATGCAGACGCTCATTGAACAGACCGCCAAAGATCTTGACAGTGTGGGCGGGGTTTTGCAGACAGTGGTTACGGGGATGCCGGCCGGTATTGGCGAGCCCTTCTTCGATTCGATCGAAAGTAATCTGGCTCACCTGATGTTTTCCATCCCGGCCGTCAAAGGAGTCAGCTTTGGCGCCGGCTTTGAGTTTGCAAATCTCTATGGCTCGCAGGCCAATGATCCATTTGTGCTCGATAAAAACGGCCAGATCATGACTTCAACCAACCATAACGGCGGGATCAACGGCGGGATTACCAATGGAATGCCGATTGTCTTCCAGACTGTCATCAAGCCAACGCCATCTATTTATAAACCTCAGGCCAGCGTGAACTACCAGACCAAAGAGGAAGTCGAACTCGCGATTAAAGGCCGCCATGATCCGGCGATTATCCATCGGGCCAGAGCGGTTGTCGATTCCTTATGTGCCTTTGGCCTGCTGGATCTATGGATGGAACATGCGGCGATTCAGGCTTTTGAAGAAAAATAAGAAGCAAAATATGTAAAAAAGCCAGAACGGGGACAGTTCAAAATGAATGGACAACGCAAAAAATCGATAGGTAAAAGCAAGTCAGAAAATATAATAAATTGGGCGAATCTACCTAGGGTTAAGCCCTAATAAAGTGGATCCCACATAGAATTGAACCCAGGCTGAAGTTGAGGCGGCCGTTCAAGTTGAAACCGCCGCCCAAGCTCCAATTCAATCGAAACCACAATACAGAGAAAACAGATAAGGAGAATACCGATGAATGTATTGATTACGCCAGGCAAAGTATCTGGCCAGTTACTCATTCCCGCCTCCAAGTCATTGTCGCACAGAGCTCTGATCTGTGCGGGACTGGCAGAAGGAACCTCTTCGGTTTACAACCTTGGCCACTCACAGGATATTGAAGCGACGCGAAACTGTCTGCAGGCTTTAGGAGCAAAATTTAAAGACGATCCCCAAAAGGGGTGTGTGCATGTTTCGGGATGCAGACCACAGGATCTGGTTGAGCCCGTTACGCTCAATGCCAATGAATCAGGCAGTACGCTGCGTTTTTTCATTCCGATTGCGGCAGCAGGCAAAGAAGGGGTTGCCTTTTTAGGCAAACCGAGCCTGCTTACCCGTCCATTGGGGATTTATGCCAATATTTTCCTCGAACAGGGGCTTCCCTTTGAGCAGGGGCCAGAAGGCCTGCACTTTCATGGACCACTGCAGCCTGGGCTGTATACCCTCAATGGCGATGTTTCCAGTCAGTTTATTTCGGGCCTGCTTTTAGCGGGTCCATTGATGGAAGGAATGGAGATTGCGGTGCTGCCGCCCTATCAGTCCAGATCTTATGTTGACTTAACCGTTTCCATGCTTGAAACGTTTGGATGCAAAATCGAACAGCCAACGGATCATGCCTATCGCATTGATCCGGGGCAGCGTTTGCGGGCCAAAAGCGTACAGGTCGAATCCGACTGGAGCCAGGCAGCATTTTTCTTAACGCTGGGGATGCTCAATGCGCCCTTAACCCTGAAGGGTCTGAAAAAGGATTCTTTGCAGGGGGATGCCATCATCTCCAGCATGATCGAACAGGCTGGTGGAAAACTGGAGTGGAAAGAAGCACCAAAATCAGAGAATGAATCAGAAGACGCAGGTGCCGATGTCGATACCAATGTCAGTGCCGATCCGGACTCTGCTTCTTGTGCGCCTGGTCCTGATCCTGATTCAGTTTCCGGCTTTGGAGCGGCTGATCTTTACGTCAGTCCGGATACGCTTCGTCCTTTTACCTTTGATCTGGCCAACTGCCCGGATTTAGGCCCGATTCTCTGTGTGCTGGCTGCCATGATTCCAGGCACAAGCAGATTGATTCATGCCGGCCGCCTACGTATTAAAGAGTGCGATCGCATTGCGGCAATGGAAGACGAGCTGCGCAAGTGGGGCGTTGAAATTTCCAGTGATGAAGACTCCATGACGATCGTCGGCAAATCGGCCAACAAGTATCAGATGGATTCAATTGTTCAGATTGATGGTCACAATGATCATCGTATTGTGATGGCCATGGCTGTTTTTGGACTTTGCGCCAAAACACCTTCCATCATTCATGGGGCACAGGCGGTAGCCAAAAGCTATCCCGATTTCTTTAAAGACCTGGCTTTGATTCATGGCCAGTGCATGGAGGTTAACGAATGAAAACAGCCGGTGTTGTCGGCCTGGGGGTCATGGGCGGCTCCTTTGCGGCCCGTTTAAAAGAACTTGGCTATAAAGTATATGGATTCGACCTCAACGGTCAGTCCTTAAAAACAGCCCGCAAGCGCGGCTGGATTGATGAAGGATTTGCGGACTTTTCGCAGGGGATTTCGGACTGCGAACTGATTCTGTTCTGCATTTATCCTTCCCTGCTTCCCAAGTGGATTGAAACCTGGCAGAACCAGTTTGCGCCAGGAACCCTATTGCTGGAAATTTCTGGTGTTAAACGTGCAATCATGGAACCCGTCCATAAGATGCTTCGCAAGGATTGCGAACTGATGTCGATTCACCCAATGTGCGGTCGTGAATCCAAAGGCATTGACCATGCGGATCCAGAAATCTTCAATCAGGCCAACTTCATCCTGATTCCTGATGATTCCAATACTGCTTCTTCCATCGTTAAAGTCAGCTCCCTGGCCAAAGATCTTGGCTGCAAGAACATTTCCGTCCTTTCTCCAGAAGACCACGATACAATGATCGCCTTCTTATCCCAGCTGACGCATGTCATTGCGGTTACCCTGATGGATACCCATGAAAATGAACACCTGGTTGAATATACCGGTGACTCCTTCCGTGATTTAACCCGCATTGCTTCGATCAACGAAGATATGTGGAGTGAGCTGTTCTTATTGAACAAGGACTACCTGCTCAGTGAGATCCGACAGTTCCGTGAAACGCTGGATGACTTCACTGAAGCTCTCGAAAACGAAGACGAGCAGAAGATGAAGTCTATGATGATGCTTTCGACCAAACGTCGAAAAAAATTTGACTGAATCTGAAAAGAACAATGGCCGGAAATCCCTTAGAAAAGAGATTTCCGGCCATTGACCGTTTTAATGAATTGTTCTGTCGGTGCGGTTGGCTGCAAGCAGGGATGCGAGTCAGACCTGTATATTGATTTTCGTAGTCTCACTCATCCCTGACGGGCAGAATTTACCAGGCCGAAACCGGCTTAAACGCCCAGTATTCTCCATCCGGTGTCTCATATTCCATCACATCTGTCCTGGAATATATTTCTTTTGAAGTCAGATTTCCCTGGCTTAAAGTCAGAAGATTGAGTCCCTCTACCCCCATATGACCCGTGTGACGATAAAAGGTTCCAGGTTCTGGACCAGAATAGAAGCCGGCATGACCAGCGCTGCAGGAAGCTATTTGTACAGCCATTCCATTCAGGAACCTATAGAACTTCAGCTGATAAGCAGCTTCACAGTTTCCGGTTTTCATGACTAGAAGCGGGCTTTCATAGTCAGGATGCTCCCACAAATACCAACTGGGATCATAGTCTAAGAAAGAACCGTATTGAGGATCCATCATCTCGCAACGCAGAATATTTCCGTAGGCTTCATACCAGTCCGCCGAGGAATTCTTTTCAGAATTGGAAATCACAGGGGAGGCGTAGACATATTCTGCATCCTGCAGACAAACCCATTTGCCATTATCAAGTTCTCCCCAGGTCTCGGCACCGTTATTTCTTTCACCAACGATATTTACTAATTTTCCTTCTGGATAAACATCGTACATTGTGCTCCCGCGCGCCGGGGCTTCCAGAATAGCCATACCGTAGTTCAGCTTCCATGTCGAAGCAGAGTGAACCTGATCGATTGAGGGCGATTCCACCGCAGGAATCTGGTTGATCTGTTCAAAGAAGGCGTAGTCTGGATAAAGCTCAGCCAGTGAAACTGACTTGAATCCATTAAGAAGCGTCTGATCGTTAATGCTGGAAAAGTTTATTTTCTGAAGTGTTTCGGCCTTCAGATTGGTAATCACAGCATCTGACAGTTCTACGGTTTGAATTTTTCCATTTGTGGGAACCATTCGAAGAATTTTACAGCCGTCTTCCAGAGTCTGAAACATCAGAACTTCATTCGATCCATCGGAAGAATTCTGCACCTTATAGAGCGAAGCATTCATTGCCGAAAAAGAATCATCTTCCTGAGAATCAATTACCTTGGAAGTCAGGCCATAGACCGAAACAACCTGGTCCTGATTGGTGCCCCCACTGGCAATTAACATCTCAGGAATCTGATCCTGATTCAGATCTTCGAGGGCATATCCCCAGTTCAATCCGCCTGTCAAGTTGTTAAAAACTTTAATGGAAAAGACTCGATCATACGCCATTTCAAGAGGATGACTGCCGCTAAATGGTCCCCAGACGGCTCCGATCTGATTATGGTAAAAGCTTAGACCATTTGCATCAAACAACTTAAACCATCCCTGGCCGGTCTGCCCCCAGATGGTTCCATCTTCGTCAGCCGATAAATGGATCAAAATCTGTGTTCCATAGGAATCAATCGGGATAGTCCCATTTCGATCCCCATATAAAACTGTTTCGGATTTGAGCTCAACTGGTATTTTTAAAGGCCATGCAGAATCTTCTTTCAAATCAGCCAGTTGTGGATTCACAGTCAAGTGATCATAGAGAAGGGCCAAACCGGACCCATCGGCCATCGCACCATAGATCCTGGTGCCTTGGGAATTCATAAGCGGGGTGGTAATCAGAGTACAGACTCTGAATTCTTCGCCTTGAGAAAGTGTCTTTACAATTTGATCTGTTACCTGAGACGCTCCGCTCTCATCTCGTGCGAACACAGGGACTTCCTGTCTGGCTTTCCACAAGGTACTGCTTTGGGTGATTCCTCGTGAATAGTCGTTTGGTTCTGCCTTTTCAGGAAAAAAGGAAAGCAAAGACGGATTCAGGGGAAATTGTTCATCAGAAGTCTTTGCGGCAGCTGCAGAAGTCTGATTGCTGGTTTCTGCTATGGTGCTTTCTTTCTGGCTGTCTGGTGCCGGCCTGGCACAGCCAATCAGTAAAGCCGATATGGCCATCAGCACAACAGAGTATTTCAAAATATGTTTCATGGATTAACCTTATCTTTCTTCTCAATCCCGCTCTTTTAGATAAAGCAATAAGAGCGATTGGAACAGCTTATCACAGATTATTTTGAGAACCGGCCACTCCCGAAAGATAACATTTTTATGGTGAAATCATCCAATCAAGATTGGTTTTCTGTAATTTGACAGACCGCAAAGAGGAGTGCAGGCATTCTTTAACGGGCTGAAAAAAGAGCGGTGACATGTTGGTCTGCCCATTCATCCGCTTCAAATCAATCTGATCATTTGCCAATCTGATCATTTGCCAATCTGGCTATTTGGATCAAATTTCAACAATCAGATTGTTTTATCAAATGTTTAAGATTTTTAATTCATCTTTTTAGAACGTTTTCGTCTTGGTGTCAAACACTTGTGTAATGCAAGCTGTTTATTACGCTTGCATTTTGTTAGAATGTGAATATCTGCGATTCGCGGCGATCAAAAGGTTGCTGCGATTTTGTCTGATTATGGGTGTATGTAGCTTATAACTATCGCAACGGTATGGGAAAAATCCATTCAATTTGTGAATTAATCGGATTGTTAGCAGACGCAATCCTATACTGCTAACTTTCGGTATAATGGACATACATCTTAGAAAGAGGAACTGCAATGAACAGAAAAAACAACTCTGGTTTCAAAAACTCGAACCAGAAAAATCTGAAATACTTACTCTTAACGTTTGCGATTATCATCTGCGTCTCTTTGATGTTTATTCCGAGCATGATGTCGAATCGCAATGTCTCCAGCATTTCATACTCCCAGTTTCTCCAGCAAGTAGAAAACAAACAGGTAGAAGAAGTCCAGATTCAGGGCGATACCATCAACTACCAGCTCAAAGATGATGATGGCAAAGTCTACACAACCACTATGGTTGAAGACCCTGGTCTGGTTGATCGTCTGATCGAAGGTGATGTAAGCTTCTCGGAAGTTCCAGTTCGTCAGAACAACGGTATTTTCACTTCCTTCTTGATTACCCTTCTGCCATGGCTTCTGATCTGGCTGGCCTTCTGGCTGATGATGCGCAATATGCGAAAACGCATGAACAATTCTAACGGCGGAGGCTTTACCTTTGGCGGCGGCTCCAATACCGGCGACAACAACCCCAGTGATGATGGGGATGGTGACAACGGCGGTATGGGCGGCTTCCCATTTGGCGGCTTCGGTGGTTTTGGCAATCAGACCAAATCCAACGCTAAAGTCTATAAAGGTGAAATGACCCACACAACCTTCAAGGATGTAGCCGGTCAGGATGAAGCCAAACAGAACCTCAAAGAAATTGTCAGCTTCTTAAATAACCCAGGCAAATACACCGAAATCGGTGCCAAGATGCCAAAAGGTGCTTTACTCGTCGGCCCTCCTGGAACAGGTAAAACTCTGTTAGCCCGTGCGGTTGCCGGTGAAGCCGGTGTTCCGTTCTACTTTATCGCCGGCTCTGAATTCGTTGAAATGTTCGTCGGCCGTGGTGCTGCCCGTGTTCGTGACTTATTCAAAGAAGCACGTAAACATGCACCATGCATTATCTTTATCGATGAGATTGATACCATCGGTAAAAAACGTGATGGTTCCGGATTCTCCGGCAACGATGAACGTGAACAGACACTGAACCAGCTCTTAGCTGAAATGGATGGTTTTGATGGATCTAAAGGTATCGTACTTTTAGCCGCAACCAACCGTCCTGAAACCCTTGACCCAGCCTTAACTCGTCCAGGTCGTTTTGACCGTCGAATCCCGGTTGAACTGCCGGATCTGGAAGGTCGTGAAGAAATTCTGACTCTCCATGCCAAGAACGTCAAAATGGCTCCAAACATTGACTACAACATGATTGCCCGGGCTTCTGCCGGTACTTCCGGTGCCGATCTGGCCAACATCGTTAACGAAGGTGCCCTGTTAGCTGTCCGTGACGGCCGTAAACAGGTTGCACAGCGCGACCTTGAAGAAGCGATCGAAATTGTTATCGCGGGTGAACAGAAGAAAAACAAAGTCATCTCTCCAAAAGAGAGAATGATTGTGGCTTACCACGAAATCGGTCACGCCTTAGTGTCCGCCTACAGCACTAATGCTGCTCCGGTTCATAAGATCACCATTATCCCAAGAACCAAAGGGGCATTGGGTTACACCATGCAGGTCGACGAACAGGAAAACAACCTGTTAACCAAAGACGAACTGTATACCCGTATCGTTACCTACTGCGGTGGTCGTGCTGCTGAAGACCTTGTCTTCCACTCCATCACATCCGGCGCAAGCAACGATATCGAAATGGCAACCAAGACAGCCCGCATGATGGTTACCCGTCTGGGTATGTCTGATACCTTCGGTATGACTGCTCTTGAAACCGTCAACAACCAGTATCTGGGCGGCGATACATCTCTGGCCTGCTCGCCTGAGACTTCCACTCAGATCGATAAAGAAGTTGTTGCCATGATCGACAAGGCATATAAAGAAGCCTGCCAGATTCTGAATGACCATATGATGAAACTGCACGAACTGGCTAAATACCTTTACGAAAAAGAAACCATCACTGGTGAAGAATTCATGAATATCCTTCATGACCAGGATCCGGATGCTGCCATCTAAATCATTTCAATCCGTTTGATCTCAATCTGACTTCAACCTGATTTGAATTGGTGCAGGCAGATCGCTTTGACTGCTTTCTTTTCACAAACCAAAAAATACAAAGCCGGCAGGAAGAGGCGCCCATCCTCTTTCTGCCGGCTTTTCTTATGCTCCTTCATCCCCGGTATTTCCATCGTCTATTGTTCCATCCTCCATAGAGCATGAAAAAAGCCGGAAATTACTCTCCGGTTTTTTCATGCGGCTGATGTTCTTTGATGAATTCGGTCATAAATTCTTTAATCGCTTCAGCCTGAGAAATTCCTGCTGCAGCACAAGCCTCTGCGAATTCATCACAAAGTTCTTTCTTCAGCTTGAAATTCTTTGAGATGATCCCCTGTCGTTTGCGGTATTCCGCGGATGCCTTTGTTTGAGCATTTGCCATCGAAGTCTGATTCCTTTCTGCCCTTTGGCTAATGAGTGGTTTTATTGTTGTCATTGTTCTGGCAAAAGTCTATATGATGCAGTCAAAATGATGCTTTTATCGCATTCTTACGCATTCTTATAGGGACTCAAAACGATTGATCCGCTTTGTTTGCCTTCCATGTCCCAAAAGGAATCTACGTCTAAAACAGCTAATTCTTCGTTGTCAAAATGTCGATCGCCAGTGCAATCAGCAGCATAGACAGTTCATTTTCCGGGTTCTGGTAATGAATGGCATAAAAATCCGTGAGATGCCAGAGTTCTCGACAGACGCTTCCAATCTCGCGATCATTCCGGTCATAAACCTGAAAGTCCAGGCCGATAAAATTGCCCTCAGCATGCCAGCCAAGTTCGTTAAAGTCGAGCGCCGGATGGAGTGCAAAACGATATTCGATGGTTCCAAGCGAATGGCCATTCATTTCTACTTCGTATTTCGGCCAAAAGGAAAATACAGAATGAATCAGGCCAACCTGGTCGTTTCTGTCGTTGTAGATCACCAGTTTTCGCGTGAACGAAGGCTCCCCTTCAACGGTATATACGCACTGACCAGCCTCATTTTCAACTTCAAAGCGGCCCCACATCGAAAGCCACTTCTGCTCAATATAAAGTGTATTGTTCATAAATTATCCAAAACAGTCTCTCACTCATTATGGAGTGGATGATCCTCTTTCTTCTTATCATAGCAACAATCCAGAGAGTTATGGATTTCGATCACGTCAGAAAATTTCAGCTTACTTTCAGGGCAAAACCAAAAATTGTTGTCATTATCCTCACAAAAAAAGGGTCGTGTTGCTACCACGACCTTTTCTTTTGCTTCTTAGTGAAACGTGCATGTTGTTGTCATTGCGAGTTCAATATACATTATTTTTCTTAAAAAGCCAATAATCAACAGTTTTTATTTGCTATATATGTTCAATTCATGGGCGTTTTAGTTACTGTTCACACCCCCTGGGAACCTCTAAAATTTTAACCCTCTGATTTTTTCTCGAAAACCATACATTTTCGAATCAACTTTTTCTGCTGGTTTTCGAGTTGTCTTTTTAGGAAAGTTTTCAAA
>CAJTLE010000059.1 GCA_910577085.1 uncultured Allobaculum sp.
GATTGAAACTGGCTGCTCTAAAATTTCTTTCTGAAAGGCAGACCTGCCAAGAAGCATTAAGTTAATAATTCCTTAATAATCAGTTAATAATTTGTTCAAATTCATCCTAAACTTTATGAGAGCCCTCATTTATCTATGTTTATCTACTCTGCAGACCCATTGGAATCCCTCTGGAACAGTCTGGTTCTATTTTAACGTATGGTCATTGAATTCCCGAATCCTCATAAGACAGGCAAAAGAAGTCTGCAGTTCGTTTGTAGATGTCGGCTTTTCAACTCCAAAGCCGCTAAAACCTCCATGGCCTGTTGTGAATGGTAAACTGAACCCAAAAGGGGGATACTATAATGTGCGGTCGTTTTCTGTTTGGCGAAGAAGCCTATCTGAACTCTTTAGAAATTGCTCATATGCCCAAGTGGATTCAGGAAGAACTTCATTTTGGAGAAATCTATCCTACCCAATCCGCTCTGGTTCTCAAGAAGAATCCGGAGGGTGAAGGGCTTGAAGGAGCTGTGATGAAATTTGGCTATTCCTACACCAGATCTGGTTCGGATCGAAAGCAGCTGATCATCAATGCCCGCAGTGAAACTGTCGATTCCAAGTGGATGTTTCGCGCGGCGTTTGCGCATGATCGGGTGGTCGTGGTTGCCAGTGCCTTTTATGAATGGACAGCCGATAAGCAGAAAGTGACGTACTATGAACCCGATCAGACTTTATATATTGGCGCCATTGCCAAGGACGATGGCTTTGTCATTCTGACCAAGGATGCCAATGAATCGGTTCGGGATGTCCATCACCGGATGCCGGTTCTTTTCGACGCTGCCCAGGCCAAAATCTGGATTGAACGAGACGACCTGGCCAAAGATCTGATGGACACAGTTTCTCCTTTACTGGATCACTCCCCGTTTGTCTCTCACGCTCAGGGACGGCTGTTTTAAGGGATAAGCTCAGGTCTGGAAACCATCAACAGATTTCAAAGTGCATCAAGACTGATCGTTTTGATAAAAGACGCAGTGAAGCTTTTATCAATGAGCCTTTATAAATATGGAAAGAAGGAATTTTCTATGAATACCAAACTGATTGAAGAACGTCTGGCTGATCCACGCGCAAAACTGGTTGCCGTGACGAAAAAACATACCAAAGAAGAAGTCGATGAACTGTATCGCTTAGGAGTCCGGACATTTGGGGAAAACCGGGTTCAGGAATTTCTGGAAAAATATGATCCCAACTATGACTGGCATATCATCGGTCATCTGCAGACCAACAAAGTCAAATACGTAGTCGGTAAAGTCTCGCTGATTGAATCCGTCGATTCTTTAAAATTGGCCAAAGAAATTGAAAAACAGGCCGCAAAACTGGACATTGTTCAGGATATCCTCGTTGAAGTCCGCATTTCCAAACAGGATGAAAACAAAACAGGTCTTGACCCGGAAAAACTCGATGAGCTGTTAGAAGAGATTTCCAAAATGCCGCATCTGCGCCTGTGTGGTCTGATGACCATCGCAAGCAACACCGACGATCAGGCCCTGATTGCGCATGAATTCGATACGATGAAAGAAATGTTCGATAAAGAAAAGGTCAAATACCCAACCATGACCATTCTGTCGATGGGCATGAGCCATGACTATAAGCTGGCCATTGAACACGGAAGCAACCAGGTTCGAATTGGTACCGCTTTATTTGCGTAATCAAAAAACATTCTGCTTTTTATAAACGATTCAAACTGATTTTCTGCCGCAGAAAAAGCACGCAATAAGCAACCAGAAAAGGACTGTTCCTGGTTTTAGGATGCTTAAAAGTTCCTTCAGGATTCACTTTTTCCGGCAAGACCTCTGAAGGGATCCCGTAAAATCCTTTAACTGTGGGATTTCTTACAGATTTCGAAACATCATTGTTGAAGAGATTCAGTGTGGTACAATAACATGCAACTTAAACGAAACGCCCAGAACACCGCCAGATTTTCGATTGGGGTGTATGAGCTGATGAAAGGAGAGCGTCTATGGCCAATCCAAAAACCCGTTTACGACTGCCGATTCGCGTCGGGCTATATACCTGTGCGTTAGGGACAGTCTTTGCGTTGTTCTATACCACTCTCTTTGCGAAAACCACTGCTTCCAACTCCACGAATGAGAACACGACAGCGGTTGTGTATGCGATGAACGGAGAGCCAACCCGGGTTTCCTCTTCGAACAGTACCAATAAAAACAATTCCGACGCTTCCAATGGAAGCAGTCTGGAAAACGACGAGAAACTCGCCTATGTTTCTTCTTCCAACAATGAGCAATCCATTGGGGATGTGCAGAATTCTGAAAATGTCGGCGGACAGGAATCGGTAAAGGATGAAAACGTGGATTCCACATCCATGTCCGAAGGAAATCTTGATGAAAATTCATCTTCCGAAGTGGATGAACCCGCTTTGCCTCAAGAAGAAAGTGAATCCGATTCAACCTCGGCCAGTGATCTGGACGCCAGTGAAGAAAATGCCGCGCAGGGAACAGATTATGGCTATCCGGTAGTCGCAAAATCGGATGATGCCATTACGAAAACGATTCTGATTGATGTTGGACATGGGGGAACGGATCTTGGGGATGCTTCCAAAGATGGGGTCATTGAAAAGAATGTCACCCTGGATCTGGCCTTAAAGCTCAAAAAACATCTCGAAACGCAGAATCCAAATCTCAATGTTGTCCTGACCCGTGAAGACGATGCCACAACCCATGGCACAAGCAGCTGGGAAGATCTGACCTGGAGACGCAACAAGCAGGAAGAAGTCAATCCGGACTACTACCTGTCTTTGCATGCCCATTCGGATGACAGTGATAGCGCAACGTTCTATATCAACCCGGATGATCCGCAGACTGAGATTCTGACGACTCTCATGGCTCAAAATCTTGCCAATGCTGGCTGGACGACACCATCCAATACGATCACGACGGATACCTATCCACTCCAGCTGATCTCAATGGCCAACAGCCATGCCGCCATGCTGGAACTGGGCTCTTTAAAAAGCAGCACCAGTCTGGAGCTTTTCAAAGATTCTGAAACCATGGAAAAAACCGCAGCAGCTCTGGCCAATGCGATTTCCACGACGATTCTCAACAATCCAGATGCCCCAGCTTACTCATCCGTCCAGAAGCAGCTCGCTCAAAAAGTCAATTCTTCCCTGTAACCGCTATAAGAAAGATTTGATGGATGTAAAAGTGAATGATCATCTGAATTTTCTTGATTATTTGTTATGATTTTCTCTGAATGGAACGGCTTGACCAGCCGTTTTTTATCGATTATGCAATTATGCCAGGAGGTATTCCGCTATGGCCAAAAACGGCAGACCGAACATCAAAAATCTTAAATGGACAGCGGCAATTTATACAGTTACCTTATGCGTCATTTCGCTGATTCTTTATGGGACTCTGTTTGCGAAGACCTATACACCTGTAAACAATGAAGATCCAGTGGTAGACAACTCCACAACGGAATCCTCTTCCACAACCAAATCCAGCGCCAATGACAATTCCATTACCTATAAAACATACAAGGACCAGCATGAAACCGTCGCCACCGTTTTACTCGATGCCGGACATGGTGGAATGGATGGCGGAAATGTCACCAATGACGTCATGGAAAAAGATATCAACCTGACCATTACCAATAAAGTGGCTGACTACTTAAAAGAGCTCAACCCGAATATTGATGTCAAACTGATCCGCACAACGGACGATACCCCCTGGTTCCAAGATGAATTTACGGATCTTGACTATCGTCTTGAGCAGCAGACGGCTCAGAATGCAGACTACTTCTTCTCAATTCACTGCAACTCGTTCGACGATCCAAGTGTCGAGGGGATGGTCTTCTTCGTCAATCCAACCGATACCGTCATGAAAGATCTGGTCACCAAGATTGGAGAGAATCTGCAAGATATCAACTGGACGGAAAACTCTAATATCATCGATTACGAACTGCTTCAATTGGTCACGATGTCGGATATTCACTCCACGCTCATTGAACTTGGCTACATGACCAATGAATTTGACTTTAAAAACCTGACCGATCCGGTCGAGCAGGATAAAGCAGCCAAAGCCATTGCGGCTGCAATTTCGGATTACATCATGGAAAATCCAGACGCCCCTGACTACGTCAAACCATCGGATCAGAATTCGGTATCCAACATGCCGCATGCTTCCATTGACAGTGCTGCTGCCAATGCCCAGGCCAAATCGCAGAATGGCGCTGTCGATCCAAATGCAGCAGTAGATCCAAACGCAGTAACTGATCCGAATGCGGACCCGAATGCAGCAACCGATCCGAACGCTGTTCCAGCGCAGTAAAATCTGTTCTGATTTTCAGCCCCAACAATTCAATACCCAGTTACGCCAAAGGAAAACTTTACTCAAAAGCCCTTTGGCGTTTTTATGTCCTCCGTTTTGGATGCCTGATCGATCTGATTGATCTGATCGACCAATTATTTAAATACATGTACGACCTATTTGACGCTTACCTTCAATCTGATTTCCAGTCATCTTGCTGGATCAAACAGGAGGCAATCCTCTATCTTCTCGGACAGGAAAAGGATATTTTTGGCTGATTTTTAAAACGCAAGAAGGACTTGCGCCAAACAAGCCCTCTGCAACAGGGACTATCTCGACAACAGATAAGATCCTGCCAAAAATAAGAGGCGGAAGTTGGAGGTAAACACAATGAACTTCGGTACTCAATTTAAACAACTGCGCACAGAGCATCATCAAACCCAGGAACAGGCGGCCAATGCCCTTCATGTCACACGGCAGGCCATTTCAAACTGGGAAACAGGCCGCAATATGCCTGATCTTGATCTTGTTTTACGAATTTCTGAACTCTATGACATTCCAGCCGATTCCTTATTAAAAGGTGAGAGCTGCCGTACGAATCTAAGTGAAAAGCTGATTCAGGCTGGAGATGAACAGAAGACCCAGAAAATGCGCATGATCACTGCCATCACTGGCGCGGGGTTGATGATCATTGGATTTTTGTTCTTTGCCTTAAAAGGAATGACGGTTGAATATATCGACAGCGAAGGAATTCTTCATGAAAATTTCTTTTTGATTCCAATTTGGCTGGCTGTTTATTTTTACAGGTCTGCTTGTGATCTTTTTTGGATTCATCCAGCCATGGTTTCGTAAAAAATGGAAGTTTAGATCAAGGAAAATTGAATCCGATTCAAAACCAGAACCAGAAGATGAATAAAAGCGGAAAGCGAATGCGAAAGGTGAATGAGGAAGGAAGAAAGGAAAACAGTCAAAGGATTCTGGACCGAGTGAAATCGGACACTCCAGTTTGCATGGCACCGCAATTTCTACCTCTGTTTCCCTTTCACAATTTCCTAATTGTTCCAATCCATAAAAGATTAGAACTCGAATGATACGCGAATGAACCCCAAATGATCTGCCAAAGAAAAAATCGGAATTCCGATATGAAATTCCGATTTTTTTAGTGGGTGAATTTTTAGATCTCAATTGCTTCAAACGAATCCTTTTGCGATCGGTCTGTAAGAGAACTGCAATTTCTCTTTGAAGCTGACTTGCCTCAGATTCAACTTGATGACTGATCTTTGGAATCCGGCTTTTTCTTTTCGCTGTTAGAGCTGGCTTCAGAAGCGTCTTCTTTGGCTTTGTCCTTTTTCAGATCGAGCCGCAGGCGATGTTCACGATGATCATCGTCTTCATCCTCATCGTCTTTCTTTTCTTCTTTTGGTGGCAGATCGAGAATTACCTGCTCAATCCGGTTTTTATGAAGAGAAATGACGCGCACAATGACACCGTTATCAAGTTTGACAGATTCGCCCAATGTTGGGAAACGGTTGAGCTTCTCAATGACCAGACCACCGATGGAATCGTAGTCTTCACTTTCCAGATCGAGGTCGAGTTCATCATTGAGGTCATGCAAAGACAGGTAGCCTTTGACTTTGTACTGGTTGGGACCGACTTGTTGGATGTTGTCGTTTTCACTGGCATCAAATTCATCCTGAACTTCACCGATGATTTCTTCAATGATATCTTCGATGGTCAGAATACCGGCCAGTTCTCCGTATTCATCCAGGACAACGGTCAGGTTGTACTGGTCTTTCTGCATTTCAGAAAGCAGTTCGTTAATGCCTTTGTTTTCGATCGTGAAATACGGCTTACGCAATAACTGGCGTAAATCCCACGGTTCATCCGGATCGGAGAAGACAAGGTCTTTCATGTTAATGATTCCGATGATGTTATCCGGGTTGCCTTCATAAACCGGCAGACGAGTGTAATGATCACGTTTGTAGATCTTTTCCAGTTCCTCACGGGGCGTATTCACATCAATCGAAGTGACATGGACACGCGGCACCATGATCTGACTGGCTTTCGCATCGGTAAAATCGAATACGTTGCGGATCATATCGCGTTCTTCGGTTTCGATGACACCTTCTTCATGAGAGACATCCAGAATGGTATGCAGCTCACTTTCGGTGATGGCTGCATTCTTGCTTTCCTTGCCGACACCAAATAATCGCAGGATCAAATTGGAGAACAGGTTAATAAACCAGATGACCGGCGTCAGGATATTCATTAAAAACAGAATGATCGGCGCATAAAGCAGAGCAAATTTTTCGGGACTGCGCGTTGCCAGCGTTTTTGGGGTGATTTCTCCAAAGACCAGAATCAAAAAAGTGATGATAAAGGTCGCAATGGATACGGCATATCCACCAAATCGGTAGGCAATCATACTCGACAGCGATGCCATATACGTATTGACAAGGTTGTTGCCAATCAGAATGGCCGATAACATCTTCGGTTCGTTCTTAAAGACTTTTAAAACAATCTTGGCACGCTTATTGCCCTGATCAGCCAGGGTGCGGATCTTAATCTTGCTTACCGCAACGAGTGCCGTTTCCGCTGAAGAGAAGAAACTGGACAGAAACAGTAAGGCAATCAACAGGAGAACTTCCATTATCGTTGAAGAATTCACTTATTTTCTCCTTTCGCATCCACAGATTCTGGCTGAACTGGGGATTTTGTCGGGTTCGTCTGATTTGTCTGATTTGTTTCTTTCTTATTCTTTGGATTCATCAGATCCTGCACGCAATAGGAAGCCATCGCAAGACCGGCACTGGCCGGAACAAAGATCGCCGAGGGCAGAGATTTGCCTGGTTCCATTGGAATAGGCAGTTCAGTGGAGCAGACGGTCATGATTTTCTTACGAATTCTGTTTTTGCGTTTCCAGTTGCGCATGACTTTGGCCATTGGATCATTGGTGGTTTTTTCCAGTTCCATGATCTCGATTTTTGTTGGATCTTTGCGTCGGGCCATACCCATGCTGGAAATGACTGGAATCTGATTGTCCAGCGCAAAGGCAATCAGATCCTGCTTCGAGCGCATGGAATCAATGCAGTCGAGAACATAGTCTGGCTTCTGTTCGAGCAGCCAGTCGTTGAGTTCCTTATCATACCAGCCGGTATAGGCAATAACTTCTGTCTGGGGACGGATGTCCGCAATTCTTGCTTTGAGAATTTCAGTTTTCGCCTGATCAACCGTGCTGGTCAGCGCACAAAGCTGACGGTTCAGGTTGCTGGCTTCAACGACATCTTTGTCAATTAAAACCAGCTTACCGACGCCGCTTCTGGCCAGGGCTTCAATCGCAAAGGATCCAACCCCGCCGCATCCGGCAACCACGACGGTCTTGGATTCGAGGGTATCGATGGCATCCTTTCCAAATAAAAGCTTGGCCCGCTCGAGACTGTTGGCCGGCGCTTCATTCTTGAGCGCTGTTGTTTTTTCCTGACTGGTCAGGGGCACTTCTGCGTTTTCTTTTGAATTTTCCATTTGTTTTTCTATTTTCGTTTCGATTGAGTTGTGTTGTGTACTGGGGTTACTTTCTTCCATACCATTCCTCTAAATCCTGCACAATCCGCTTACGGTCGGCAGGTTGATACCAGTGTACCGGCATCTGATGATTGAACCATGTCATCTGCCTGCGCGCATACTGGCGGGTGTGAATTTTGATTAATTCACGAACATCATCAAGGCTCTGCAGGCCATCCAGCCAGCCCGCAAATTCTTTATACCCGATTCCCTGGAAACTATTCCACTTTCTGCTTGCGGGAGTTTGAAAGAGGCGTTTAACTTCTTCGGGCAGCCCGGCCTCAAACATCTGATCGACGCGCAGGTTGATTCGTTCAATCTCTTTGTCCCGCACATCTTTGAGCCCGACGATATAAATATCATAGATGGGCGCATGTTCCTGCGCGTTTTCGCGCTCACTTTTTGTTTTTCCATTTTTAACCATTAACGCTGCCCGAAGCAGACGTTTGCGGTTGTTGGGATGAATCTTTTCGAGAGCCTGGGGATCCTGTTCTTTGAGCAGATCGACGAGCTGTTCATTGGTCAGCTTTTCCAGTTCCGCCTGTTTTTCACTGTTCTCTTCATCCTGCTCCTGTGCAAATTCATAATCATATAAGGCCGCTTTGATATACAGTCCCGTTCCCCCGCAAAGAATCGGGACTTTTCCTTTGGCGGTGATTTCATCAATTGCCTGGCGACATAACTGTTGGAAAGTACGGACATTCCAGGGTTTGTCGATCGGCTGAATATCGATGAGATGGTGCGGAATTCCATCCATCTCTTCAGGGGTGATTTTCGCGGTTCCAATATCCATGCCCTCATATACCTGCATGGAATCGGCGGAGATGATTTCACCATTCAATGCTTTGGCAGCTTCAATGGCCAGTGAGCTTTTGCCCGATGCGGTCGGGCCAACAATTGCGATGACTTTTTTTCTAGACACGTTCAAACTCCTTTGCGAGCTCTTTGAGCGACATGGTAATAACCGTAGGCCGGCCATGCGGGCAATTGTATGGCTGGTCACACTCTGCCAGATCATCAATAACTTTCTGCATCTGCATCGGACCGAGCACATGGTTGAATCGGACCGAAGAATGACAGGCACAGGTCGCAATTAAGTGACGGCGCAGTTCCTTCATATCGACCTGCTTGTGGTCGCGATACCAGGCAAAGAGATCTTCTAAAAACTGCTCGCGGTCAACCAGATTCAACCAGCCTGGTTCTTCGCGAAGAACAACCGCATTGCTTGAGATCGGTTCAAAGTGCAGACCGTAATCTTTCGTACTGGCGTTGATGGCCTCTAAATCCGCCATCAGATCTGGTGTGAGTGGGATCCGAATTGGGATCATCAGCGGCTGTACCACTTCAACCGGCTTTTCAAACGCCCTCTGAATCTTTTCGAAGTTGGCTCGCTCCTGGGCTGCGTGCTGGTCAATGATCACCAGTCCTTCATCCCCTTCACAAAGAATATAGGATTCTTTCAGTTGGCCGATGACCTTGAGATGATGGAAAAATTCATTGCCTTTACTTCGCTGTCTTGCCGGGGCCTGACCGGCTGGGTAGCTGATCGGCTCGGCTTGCGGAGAAGGTTTTGCGGCCTCTTTTTCCGGAGTGAGATTGGAAGCAGGAAGTTCACCGAAAGCTTGCGACAGGTTGTTGATCGAAGCCGTTACTGGATTCTCTTCGGAATGCGCTTCTGCTTCTCTGTCAAAATTTAAGGTTTGTTCAGAAGCCGGTTCGGGTCTGGAAGGAGCAAAAACATTTCGGGCCGCATAGCCTGGGGCAGCTGGATCTTTGAGAAAAGCTGGTTCTTCAGAGACTGTCCGGGAAGCCGCTGGTGTGTAGGATGGCTTATTGAAGTCATGTGTCGAGGAGCTGAAAATCTCTTCCGGACGGTTTGGCTGCATCTTGCCAGGCATCTGTGAATGGGTTCCCGTTGGATACTGAACCGCCGACCGATCCGGTTTTGTTGGGGCCAAAGGGGCAGCAGATCTGGATGGAGAAGCAGGGGTCTGGCTTGTGGATGATCTGCCAAACGAACCGGAATACTCATCCTGCCGGCTTTGTTTTGGGTAGTGAAGTTCAGCCTGAAGCTGCTCGATCTGCGGCTTGCGGGACTGGACTTTGGGCGCGGTGATTTCGGATGCGAACAGATCGCTGATCGTATCGATGATCATCTGCGTCAGATATTCCTCTTTGGAAATTCGGACTTCGAGCTTGTTTGGATGCACGTTGACATCGACGAGCTGGAAATCAGTGGTGATATTGATGAAGCAGATTGGATAACGCTCCTTGGGCATATACTCCCGGTATCCTTCAATGACTGCCTTCGTGATTGGCCAGGAACGGATAGTCCGGCCATTGAGACAGATAAAGATATAGTTCTTGGAAGCCCGGGTAATGGTTGGCTGAATCGCATAGCCTTCGATGGTGAAGTCAGCCGACTGGCGATAAAATTCGACAGCCTCTCTGGCAGGTTCTGATCCAAACATCTGATACAGAATCTCGCGGCGGTCTTTCTTTCCTGAGGTCTGGAAGACCAGACGATTATCATGCTTAAGCGTAAAGCGGACTTCTGGATGAGCCAGAGCGAGTTTGTTTACCGCATCGGCGATGATTGAAAATTCATAGTTTGGCTTCTTGAGATATTTGAACCGGGCCGGGGTATGAAGGAACAGACCCCTGATTTCCATGCGGGTGCCCAGCGGGGCATCCGTTTTTTCGTATTCGGTCAGTTCACCATATTCATATGTAATCCGGGTTCCCCCATCGCTATTGGCAGTCAGACAGGAGACTTTCGCGACAGAAGCAATTGAAGGCAGTGCCTCTCCACGAAAGCCCATCGTCGCAATCGCGAACAGTTCGTCTTCATTTTGTAGCTTAGAAGTTGCGTGACGTTTGAAGGCCATTCGTGCGTCATCGTAGCTCATTCCACAGCCATCATCGGTTACGACAACGCCACCGATGCCGCCTTCAAAGACTTCAATATCAATGCGGGTAGCTCCTGCATCCAGTGAGTTTTCCACACACTCTTTAACGATGTTCACCGGTCGGTCAACAACTTCACCGGCCGCAATCATATTGGTCAGTTGTGGATCCAGAACATGAATGATTCCCATTCCATCACTTCCTTTCCTGAGTTGAGGGGCTTCGATCTTTTGAGGGGAATCAGTCTGATCGTCCTTCGAGAGACCGAAGCTATTTGATATGGAGTGAACACAGAAGGAGTGAAATGGCCTTCTGAATTCACATTCATGGATTGTTCTGATTTTCAGATCACCATCAATCTAAGACAATGATCCGTATCTTTACACTATACAATTTCATGCAAGTCTTTTGAAATTGAATTCCTGAACAGTTGCGAACAAACAGATCATCAGATGCCAGATCATTGGATCCTTGCCAGTCCATCCTGCTGAATTTTCCAGATCATTACGGACAAGAAATCAGGGAACAATCCCTGGAATGATAGGACGAGATCAGACACGATCAGCAGATCTGATCAGACGGTGGGTCGTACTCCAGTCTGTATTCAAGTAGACTCAGTTTCACAAGGTCACCGAAAATCACCCTTCATCTTCTCAATATCGAAAAACGATGATTCAACAGGTATTTGGAGAAATGTGATTTCAATGATTTTGAGTGGTGTCTGAATTATTGAGGAAATTTCATCATCCGCTTCTATCCTGTCTGGCTCTGTTCTTCTTTCCAGGACTTCCCAAATCACTTCAATCCCTGTCGCCTTCCTGCCTGGAGTGCTGACCGGACGATTGATCTAGGGCAGAACTGCATGAGCAGTTTTTTAGCTTGAGCATTTATATTTAGTCTCTGTAGTTTGTTTATGAGATAGTTGTGGTCTGTCTGGAATGCCGCTCTACAGCGTTGCTTCCCTGTTGATTTTTTTACATGAGTGCTCATCTGGGCCGTTTTTCGGTAGGAACAATTTTTGCAAAGAGTGAATAAACAGTTCTTCTCTGCCTCTTTGTTCTTCCGTTGAGTTCATCAACAATCAGGACAGTCGCAGTCTTCCCGTTGTACAAATCGTTGTGACATCCATTCTGGTCGCTTCCCAGCAATTGAATTATTCTTATTTGATTTTTTCAATTCATATTCAGAATTTCATCAATAGCTTTTGAACTCACACTCAACCACTCGATCTCCTGCTTCATCCTATCTCTCCTCAAGTTTCATCTCCATCTGACCAATCAGATGAGCAGAAGACGTTGAATCATCCATTTCAATTGGACTCTATTTGCGGCTGGCGGATTCCTGCAGGATGGACTTTCCTTTCCCATCCAGGAGGCAGCCATTCCTTCTCTTCATGGCTTCCACTTTGGTTGAAGTCTTGCTGCTGGCTGCCAGGATTGGAGAAATCGGTCACTGATAGTTCGCCTTTCTTCCTTTCAGAGTCTGGTAATCCCTCATCCGATTGAGATTATTCGTTTCTTCCCACCAGCTTCATGCTGCTTCCCGCTTTTCTTCCATTCGAACGATGAAAATACGGATTTGAACAGTGATTTGCCTTCAGAAAAGCTAAAATGAATCGTTTCATTTCAAAATCGATTTCTTGCTGATTTGAGTGTATTTTGATTGCCATTCGACAGATCAACTGTTACTGCCGAGCATAATTTTGAAAATTAACATTCGTAGAATTGGCTGCCTGGTCGTTAATCTGCCAACAATCGGACCGATCAGAGGCAGAAAGTGTTTGATCCTATTTCTGTTCCGATGAAATCCATGAAGTTCAGGTTAGAAATCAGAAAAGAGATGAAACGATTCATTTCACAAATTATTTCTGATCTCCACTTTACTTATCGTATGACCACTTTTCAGATTCCGATTTAGGGATCTGAATCTGATTTTTGAGGAAGATTGGCAGATCATCCAGGACATCTTGAACCTTCAAGATGATGGACAGACTCTCACTAAATCCATTCTGTCAGGGCTGCTTCTGATCTGGAGCGGCTTAATCAGGGTAGGAAGCGATGATCTGTTTATTCCCAGTTCAGATCTGGTAATTTGAATTTGTCTAGTCATTTACTCTGTACTCTTGTTCAGATTTTGTCCCTCGTAGAAGGAAATGCCTGGTCAGCCAGTATCCAGATGGTCTTTTCATCAGATCTGGAAGGGTGAATATTCTCAGGAATGGGCAGATTGGATGGAGGAAAGAAGAGCCTGATCGCTTAAAAATCCAAGTCCATCTGATTGCAGGCGCGACCCAGAGATTGCTTCTTCTGTCTGCTGTTTGGCGGACAAAACAGGAGAGGAATCGTTAAGACTACTTTTTTAGTTCTTTAGTTATTTTTGATTACCGATATGAATATTCATCGGATAAAGCCGTAAGCAAAGAGTGTCCGTGAATGAACCGAGTCAGAACTGCCGAAGTGAGAGGTGGCGAATTTTTTAGCCCTTCTATAAGTGCTTATTTATAAAAAGGTATCTAAATTCAATTCAGTTATTGCCCCACAGATTCTTCCTGCACTTTTCTGCTCGCCAGGACTTATGCTTATCTTCCCCTGTAGCCAGTGGAATTGATCTAATGAGAATTGAGAAAAAGACGTTGGTATTGGATCAGTCTTTGGGGGCAGATTTCCAAGGGCACAAACAAGATTTGAAATCTGACTTTCTGCCGGGATCACTCCATTGCAGCAGAGGCAATGGCGTGAACTGGTTGTGAAAGAAACAGATTTCTGAGCTCGCCTACTCTTCTCAACAAGGCGTTTGATTGACTCCATCTGTTTCTTGCGGGGGATTTGTGGTCGCATGCCTCTGATCAAATACCTTGAAATCTGATCGGACCAAGACTGATTCCATCCTTCTTCCTCTTCTCTTTCATCTCTCCTTCTACTTATGTCCTGATGAGTGTTGCTGTCTTTGGCTCTGCAGGATGAATGGTTTAGCAAATATGCATAATCACTTTTTGGAATAAAATCTTGAAAAATGTGACCAGCCATTGAATTGTTCTATGAAAAGTCTGCAGGCAAGCATTCGACCATTCGTGCTTCTTCTCTCCTCTTTCCTCCTCTACTTCCACTAGCTTTCGGCTTGTTCCTGGCGATGTTCTTGAAACTGAACTTCCCTGCTCCTTCTGTGTTCCATGATCATCTTTCTAAGTCCGGGCACTAAAAAAGTCGGCAGCTTTTCAAGCTTACCGACTAAGATTTTTCTTCTGACTGGTTGTGGAATTCAGGGATTACTGTTCGATTTTTTCGGCTGCACTTTTCAGATCATAGAGAATCGAAAGGGCATCTCTTGCACTCAGAGAATCCACATCGAGTTCCTGAATCTTTTCGATCAGCTGCATACGCTGCAGATCGGCAGGGTCCATGACAAACAGACTGGACTGGAAGTTCTGGTTTGGGTTGCTTGTCTCAAACTGATCGAGCAGGGTGCTCGCCCGAGAGATGACCAGGCTTGGAATACCAGCCAGACGGGCCACGTGAATTCCATATGACTTGTCTGCTTTGCCATCGACAATGCGATAACGGAATTCGATCTGCTTCTTGTTTTCCTTCACGTCCACATGAACGTTGTGAATACTTGGGAAGTCCTGTTCGAGTGAAGTCAGTTCATGGTAGTGCGTGGAGAACAGGGTTTTGGCATGAATGACCTGGGTGATGAACTCCAACATCGACTGGGCCAGAGCCATACCATCAAAGGTTGCGGTTCCTCGTCCGATCTCATCAAAGAGGATCAGGGAGTGTTCGGTTGCGTGGCGCAGAGCATTGTTTGCTTCCATCATTTCCATCATGAAGGTGGATTTTCCCTGCAGCAAATCATCGCTTGCCCCGATGCGGGTGAAGATCCGATCGAACACTGGCAGAGTTGCTTTACGGGCTGGAACAAAGCTGCCCATCTGCGCCATAACCACCAACAGAGCATTCTGACGAAGCCATGTGGATTTACCACCCATGTTTGGTCCAGTGACCAGACAGATCTCGGTGCTTGGATCCATCTTCCAGTTGTTGGAGACAAAACCGGAAAGACGGGATTCCAGAATTGGATGCCGGCCTTCCTGAACATCGACCGTTCCATCCGTACTGAATTCTGGACGGACATATCCTTTCTCACTGGCCAGTGCTGCCAGGCAGACGAGAACATCAATCGTAGCCAGAGCTTTCGAGAGCGTATGAAGATCTGACAGTCTGGCTTTGATCTTTTCGATGAGTTCATCAAAGAGCTTCTGTTCCAGTTCAATCTTCTTCTCCTGAGCGGTCAGGATTTTTTCTTCCAGCTCTTTGAGCTCGTCAAAGCTGAAGCGGCTTGCATTGGCAAGGGTCTGCTTTTGTTGGTAGCCAAGATCATCACTCAATAAGGAAAGCTGGCTCTTCCGGATTTCTACGTAGTAGCCAAAGACCCGGTTGTAGCCGATCTTCAACGATTTGATTCCAGTACGCTCACGTTCTCTGTTTTCCAGATCCATCAAAGCCTGATCACTCTGATCAGCAAACTGACGGATTTCATCAAGCTCCTGACTGTAGCCGCTCGCAATGAATCCGCCATCGCGAACCGTCAGTGGTGGTTCAGCTACGATCGCATTACAGATTTCCTGATAGAGATCCTGACAATCAGGAACCTCACCAAATTCTGGATAGCTGGTCAATACTTGGGCCAGATCCAGAATCGGTCTGGCGTGTTCGAGTGAAGTAGTGAGCTGCAGGACATCTCTTGGCGAAGCGGATCGATAACTGATTCTTGCGGCCAGCCGTTCCAGGTCATAGATGAACGCAAGATGATCCTGAAGCTGGGCTCTGACCAGAAACTGGTCACACAGCGTCTGAACGGCTTCCTGACGCTGCTGGATTTTTTCTGTCGATAATAAAGGCGCCTCAATCCACTCGCGGAGAAGTCTGCTTCCTAACGCAGACTGGGTTTTATCCATAAACGACCAGAGGGATTGTGCTTTGGCATCTGCTGAAAGCGAGCGGGTCAGTTCCAGATGAAGACGGGTTTCCGGATCGAGAATCATGCTTGAAGGTGGAAAGAGCGGCGTCATCACCGAAAGGTGATCAGCATGCTGCATCTGCGTGGCCTGCAAATAGCCAAGCAATACTTCCAGTCCGTTTTTGAGCAGACTATCCGCAAAGGGCAGCAAGGCTTCGTCTTCTGGCTCAAGCGGCTGCGCCTGCTGAAGAGAAAACAGGAAATGATCCTGAGCTTCAAAAGCTTTCTGCCAGGTCTTATCGAGTGATCGGGGGGCAATGACTTCTTTGACTCCATAGGAATTGAGCATTCCTTCCACGGCACTGATCGATCGGTCCGTTATGAGATAACGAAGTTCTCCAGTGGAGAGTTCGCAAAGAAGAATCAGAGCGCGTCTTGAATCCTGGGCCACCAGACCAAGATAATTGACGACCTTCTTTCCGGCTTCTTCATCCAGAATGGTTCCTGGGGTCACGATCTGAATAATCCCGCGATCAACTAATCCTTTGGCTTCTTTCGGATCCTCGAGCTGTTCACAGATTGCGACTTTATAGCCTTTTCGAACTAATTTATTGATATAGGTTTTAGCGGCGCGAAAAGGGACGCCGCACATTGGTACTTTTTTTCCATCACCAGCCGCGCGGCCTGTCAGCACCAGCTCCAGCTCCCGGCTGACGGTCTGCGCATCTTCAAAGAACATTTCATAAAAGTCCCCGAGACGATACATCAGAATCGCATCCGGATGCTCTTCTTTGAGCGTGAGATAGTGCTGCATCATTGGTGTATATTGTGTTTTATCCATAGACATCCCTTTCATTATATCAAAGTCAAAAACATGATTTTTTCAGTATGATATTAAACAGTTAGTATTTGATGTAATATATTGATAATAATTGTCTTATATTGTACCAATATATTATGAAAAGATCTTCAGAATCAAAGTATTTAAAAACTGCTGAATACGCCAGGCAGATCGGATGCACGCAAAGAACGGTTCATCGCAATTTCCACAAAGGC
>CAJTLE010000060.1 GCA_910577085.1 uncultured Allobaculum sp.
GAGCAAAATTAATATCCCTGCAATTTTTTTCAAAAAAAAAGGCCCTTATTTAAGGCTGAAATAAATGATCTTCTAAATTTTTTTCGCGTTTTTCTAAAGAAAGTAATACTCAAACCCTGAAGACGGGGAGTTTCTGCTGTGGCAGGATCCTCTTTCATCTGAAAAAGGAAGATCCGCAAAAGGCTGAAGAAGTGAATTAGAAGTGATGAAATCGAGGGGGAGAATCGCACCAGTATCGGAAGAAAGATTCCCTCCGTTAAATGAAATGTTGCATTCAGGAATAAAACCGGCCATACTATTGTTCAGGGTGTGTGTCATTGTTCAAAATCCTTTCTTTGTTGTTTAGGGTGAATAATATTGTACAGGATTGATGAACGATTTACACTCACCTGTTTGGTGGAAAATAAGATGGCCGGAAACACGTTCTTTAAAGGTGTTTCCGGCCATTTGTCGGTTTTGATGAATTGTTCAGGTTCAATATTAATTCCATTGAGCGCAGGTTTTCCACTGTAGCTTTTATGCAGGTTTTCAATCTTCAGATCCATGATCCAGATTCCTTTTTAATAATTCGACAATCTCCTGGTCACCCAGTCCAAGAGCGTTTAAATCGCGGATGCAGCTTTCCATGATGTCTTTTGCCTTGGCCTCCCGGATTTAATGAACACCATTTAACTGTTCACAGACAAACTTTCCGGAAGTGCGTCTTGTATAAATCAGCTGCTTATCCTGGAGAACTTGCAGTGCTTTTTGCACAGTGTTGGGATTGGTTCTCGATAATGCAGCCAGCTCCCGGACGGATGGGAGCCGGCTTCCTGGGGGCAGTTCCCCGGATATGATGGCGTCCTCCAGCACTCCGGCTATCTGCAGATAGATCGGACTGTCGAGGCTGAATTCAAACTTCATTGAATCTCTCCTATCTGTATCACTCAACTAATACAGTTATACAAACAGTAAAAGAGCTTGTCAACCATTGAAGCACTGAAAACGAAACATTGAAAAAGGACCGGAAGTATAGACTGGCTTCCGGTCCTGGTTGAGCAGATTGGCTGAAGTTGCCAAGAATCATCGATAAATAAAAGTCTTCAACGGATACAGCGCAATTATTTCGCAGACCAGGGAAAGGCTTTAACCACGTTAAATCATAAAAACTGACTATCAATCAGACCAGACAGGAATGAATCCCGGACTCAATGAGACGGGACAGAAATGAGCTCCGTTCCGAATGGGGCTCAGCCTCATTCAGGCAGCAGAGAATAAAGTGCCGCGAATCAGCCAGATCAACATAAAACAGGATCCAAATTACTCAAAATTAACGGTCGTCTGATTCGATCTGCCGTGCCGGATTCAGTTCTTATTGGAAGCCTATCAAAAAACTGAAACAGTCACTTCAGTGGTCGACAATCTTCCCCCTTGATTAAATATAAAAAAGAACACACATACAGAATCTTGCTGGGAGTGAAAATTATTCGTTCTGTACAACTCTCACACAATAATTTCGAAATATTTTTGAAAGTCTGAATGACCAGACTGAAAAGTTTGAGTGATCCGTTTAGAAGGCCAGGACTTTCAGCCTGGAAAGTCTGATCGATCAGGCAGGGAATCCAGTCGGTGATTCTGCGTGTGTTTAAGAAGTTTAAAAAAGGGGTTTAGTATGAAAAAAATCTGGGAGGTCTACAAACGGGACCTGAAGAAAATCTGCCACAACCTGTTTGCGGCGATTATCACGATCGGAATTATCATCATTCCTGCCCTCTATGCCTGGTTCAATATCAACTCCAACTGGGATCCGTATTCCAATACCAATGGAATTAAGATCGCGGTAGCCAATATGGATAAAGGCACCGAGATTGCCGGAGCCAAGCTCAATGTTGGTGGAATGATCGTCGACCAGCTGGCCAACAACCATCAGATTGGCTGGCAGTTTGTCGATGAAGAGCAGGCACTCCATGGGGTAGATGATTCGGAATACTATGCAGCCGTCATTATTCCGGAAGATTTCTCCGAAGATATGTTGTCGATTACGCATCTGGACATCAAACAGCCAGTGATTGACTACTATGTCAACGAAAAGAAAAATGCCATTGCGCCAAAGATTACGAATTCCGGTGTCAACACCGTTCAGCTGCAGGTCAATGAAGCGTTCATTGAAACCGCAAGTTCGGTTTTGAGCACCGTCATCCGGGATGCCAGCAATGAAATCCAGGACAACAGTTCAGAAACAACCGGTAAAGTTGTTTCCACCCTCAACGATGCCAAGAGTTCTCTGGAAAGTTATCAGACTCTGCTGCTTTCCATTACCGCATCGACCAAAGCACTGGACAACTCCCTTGCGGCCGTTGACTCTCTGCACCTCGATACGGATGCCATTCAGAGCGATCTCAATGCCGCCGCAAATGATGTCAATGATACCGACTACACGCTGCAGGCTCTGCTCAATTCACTGACCACGGTGATGGGTTCAATTTCCAACCAGATTGGTCAGGCCCAGGTGGCCGTTTCGGATGTTGAAACGGATCTGGAAGGCAACCGGGATGGTGTGGTTGCCACCCTCCAGGCCGTTGTGGATCCACTGCAGAAAACGGAATCGCTGGATTCTTCACTGCTTCAGTCTCTGCAGAAGATTCAGGATGCCCTGCCAGTTCAGGTCTTTGGTCTGCAGGACATGATTGACCGCGTATCGGATAATGATAACCGTCTGATTGATACGATCAATAATCTGAACGATTCCATCGAGTCCGTTCAGGATGGCGAAAGCCTGCCCGCCCGGACCATCGATTCTGTTCAGGAAGCACTTTCGACGATCGCGGATACTCAGAATGATGTTATTGATCTGTTCCAGAATCAGGTCCGTGATGGACTGCTGGGGCTGAATGATACGATCAATGACAAACTGGTTCAGGCCAGTGGTCTGGTAGATGGCTTTGCCAATTTCCAGCAGGGAATTGACGGTGCCATTTCTGCTACCCGCGGAACGCTTGAACAGAGCACGATTGCCCTTGATCAGTCCCGCGACCTTTTAGGTCAGGCAATCGATAAGCTGAATAAAATTATTGATGAGATCCAGAATTCCACAGCGGATGAAAGCCTGAAAAAACTGGCCGATCTGTTAGACCGCGATCCGGCTTTGATCAGTGCATTCATGAAACAGCCGGTTTCTCTTAACCAGCATTCCGTTTATAAAATTGAAAACTATGGCTCCGGCATGGCACCGTTCTATACCACGCTTGCTTTATGGGTTGGTGCCCTGGTCAATGTCGCCATTTTAAAAACCAAGATAAAAGATGAAGAAGAATTTGGCGGCCTGACCCCAACGCAGGCGTATCTGGGCCGGTATCTGATCTTTATGACCGTCAGTGTCTTACAGGCACTCGTCATCTGCCTGGGTGATCTGTATCTGCTTCATATCCAGTGTGAAAATCCGGGACTGTTTATTTTCGCCGGGGTCGCCACAGCCGTTACGTTCTCCTTGTTGATGTATACCTTAACGATCTCCTTTGGCGATGTCGGTAAGGCGTTAGCGGTTGTTTTGATGGTTATTCAGGTCGCCGGATCGGGCGGTACGTTCCCGATTGAAACCCTGCCTGAGTTCTATCAGAAACTCTATCCGTTCTTCCCATTCAACTTTGCGATCAACGCGATGCGTGAATGTGTCGGCGGTATGTACGGAAACTACTACTGGATGGCCTTATCCAGAATGATCTGGTGGATCCTGGTTTCCTTATTGATTGGTCTGGTTCTTCGCAAGCCAATCATCAAGATGAAAGACTACATCGAAGAAAAGGTCGAAGAAACCGGCCTGATGGGCTGATCGGATCTGAAATTTTCAGTACGTATTGGTTCAGCTGGAATTTATTCATCCAAATATTGAAACCAAATCGAAATCAAATCGAAATCAAGTCGTCTGTACAGAAAACAGGCGGCTTTTTTCGTGTCTGGAGGCAGGGAAATCAACGGAAATTCCTTATTTTTTCGATACAGATGAATCATATTTAATGATCTTTACCTTATCTTTACGCACTGTTTCACGTTATTTCATCCAGCGGACCAAATTTGGGTGAAAATGCGAAACTTTGTTCCATCCTGTCTGAAAGCCGTTTCTCGATTTTTTGAAAATTGGTATTTTATGGGTGCGACAAGGGAAACCCGATAGCCCAAAGGGACCATAAATAAAAGGGAAATCGGATTTCAGGAAATAAAAGAAAAAAAGAACTAAGGAAAAAGCTAAGGAGAAAGTTCATGTCTAAAAAGTACGAACAGCTTGCTAACGACATTATCGAACAGGTCGGCAGCAAGGAAAACATCAACACGGCATACCATTGCCAGACTCGTCTTCGCTTCAAATTAAAAGATGAAAGCCTCGCCCATGATGATGTACTCAAAAATATGGATGGCGTTGCCGGTGTTATCCGCAACGCCGGTGTCTACCAGGTTGTCATCGGTACGCATGTAGCAGATGTCTTCGAAGAAATTGAAAAACTGGCTGGCCTCGATCAGAAAGAAGCAGCCGATGCTCCAGATGAAAAGAAAGGCGCACTCAATACCGTCATTGATTTCGTTGCCTCTGTCTTCCAGCCTGTTATTCCAGCTCTGTCTGGTGCAGGTATGGTCAAAGCAGTCCTGGCTTTACTGGTTGTCTTCCACGTTATCACCAATGATTCTCAGACTTACATTCTGCTCAATATGTTCGCAGATGCCGTCTTCTACTTCTTACCTGTAATGCTTGCTTTCACAGAAGCGAAAAAACTGAAATGCAACCAGATCCTGGCTGCTGCAACTGCACTGATTCTGCTTCATCCAACCTGGACTGGCCTGGTTGCTGCCGGGGAAGTCGTAAACTTCTTTGATATCCTTCCATTCCAGCTTGTAAATTATGGAAACAGCGTAATCCCAATTATCCTGATCATCTTCGTTCAGTCCTATCTGGAACGCTGGCTCAATAAAGTGATGCCAAAGTCGGTCAACCTGGTCTTTGTTCCAATGCTCGTGCTGATTATCATGGGAACCTTATCCTTCTCTGTAATTGGTCCGCTTGGCAATATCGTTGGTCAGTATCTGGCAAATGTATTTAACTTCCTGGCTGAAAATGCTGCCTGGGCACCTGCATTACTCGTCGGTGGTCTGCTTCCAATCATGGTTATGTTTGGAATCCACAATGGAATTGCTCCACTGGGTGTTATGCAGATGGCAAACCTTGGTTACGATTCGATCTTCGGTCCTGGATGTGTCTGCTCCAATATGGCTCAGGCTTCTGCTGGTGCAGTTGTAGCCTTCCGCGAAAAGAAAGCCAAAGAAAAACAGCTTGCAACCGCTGGTTCCATCACTGCTTTTATGGGAATTACCGAACCATTACTGTATGGCGTTAACTTACCAAAGAAATATCCATTATATGCATCCATGGTTGGCGGTGCCTGCGGTGGTCTGTATGCAGGATTAACCCACACACACCGTTTCGCTACCGGATCTTCGGGTCTGCCAGCTGTTCTGCTTTACATTGGCGACAATACGATGACTTTCTTCTATAACATCCTGGTTTCCATCGTCATCGCCTGCGTCGTTTCCGCTGTTTTAACCTGGGTCCTTGCTTCCGCTTTTGAAAAGAAAGCTGCATCCAAAACCGTAACAGAAACAAATACAAACACCAGCTCCAGCCAGGAACCAACACCAGTCCTGTCCATGAATCAGGAAAAACCAGAAAACGCGGTTGTTCTGGCAACCACTCCAGGATCGATCCTGCCATTAAATACCGCTCCCGATGAAGCCTTTGCTTCTGGCATGCTTGGTCAGGGCGCTGTGATCCGCCCATCTAAAGGCGAAGTTGTAGCGCCATTTGATGGCAAAGTCAGCGTATTCTTCCCAACCAAACATGCGATCGGCCTGACCAGCCAGGATGGCATTGAAGTGCTCGTCCACGTCGGAGTCAACACGGTCGAACTGAACGGAAAATACTTTGATGCCAAAGTCAGCCAGGGCGACGTCGTCAGAAAAGGCCAGACACTGCTCAACTTTGATGTCGATCAGATCGCAAAAGCTGGGTACCCAACCGAAACCATGGTTCTGGTGACCAATACCCCAGATTTCAAATCGGTCAATGTTGTCGAAAACCCGACATTCAACTAAGAAGATTCAACCTCTGCTCTTATCGTTGAGCTGGGCAAGGATTCAGACAAGCTATTCAAAATACCATCCAGCCAGTGAAGCCTGACAAATTGATAACTTCCTGGCTTTGTTAAAAAACACCCTCTCTTACAGTCCCAAAGGCCAGAGTGATCAACCTGGCCTTCCTGGGAACTGGAACAGATACCAGATACGAACATTCAAGTCAATCAATCAGTCAAAAGACAAAAGCCGGAGCACCCGGCAGAAAGGAAAATCCCATGTTCTATTCCAAAACAACTACGTTCCCCGAAGATTTTCTCTGGGGCGCTTCGACTTCCGCATACCAGGTTGAAGGCTGCGCTGACAGTCATGGCAAAGGTCTTTCGGTCCAGGACCTTCATCACCCGATCAACCAGGCCGATTTTAAAGACGCCAGTGATCACTACCATCATTTCAAAGAAGATGTAGCCCTGATGAAACAGCTTGGCCTCAAAGCCTATCGCTTCTCAATCTCCTGGAGCCGCGTGTTCCCGAAAGGCACCGGCCAGATCAATGAAGAAGGTCTGGAGTTCTACCACAATCTGATCGACGAACTGTGCAATGCCGGCATTGAACCCATCGTTACGCTTTACCATTTTGACCTGCCTCTAGCGCTGCATGAAAAAGGCGGCTGGTCCAATCCTGAAACCATCGATGCGTTTGTAGAATATGCCAGCCTGATGTTTGAAGAATTCAAAGGCCAGGTCAGATACTGGCTGACCATCAACGAGCAGAATGTCATGATCAACCATCCAAATGCGATGTATCCAGGCAAAGTGCCAAGCCAGAAAGAGCTCTATCAACAAAACCACAACATGTTTTTAGCGGGAGCGAAAGCCTGCATTCTGCTTCATGAAATGGATCCGGAAGCCAAAATCGGACCGGCTTCAAACATCATTGCGGTTTATCCAAAAACCTGTAAGCCAGAAGACATCATCGCTGCCGACAACTGGGAAGCGATCCGCGACTGGCTTTATATGGATGTTTATGTCCGTGGTGAATACAATCCACTGGCCTGGGCGTATTTAGAAGAAAAAGGCCTTGCTCCAGAAATTGCACCTGGTGACATGGAAATTCTCAAAAATGCCAGACCAGATTTCCTGGGTGTGAACTACTATGCCACCGCAACTGTTTCCGCTGCGAAAAACGATGGCCATGACCGTCAGCCAAGAAATGGTGACCAGCAGACAATGGTTGGGGAAGAAGGTGTCTTCCGTGCAGAAGAAAACGATCTGCTTCAGAATACCGACTTTGGCTGGAAGATTGATCCAGTAGGCATGCGCACAACCCTGCGCCGGATTTACGACCGCTACCACCTGCCATTACTGATCACCGAAAATGGCATCGGCAGTCTGGATGTGCTGGAAGAAGACGGATCGGTTCATGACGATTATCGAATCGATTATCTGACCCGCCACTTTAAACAGGCTGGCCTGGCCATTCAGGATGGTGTGGATCTGATTGGATATTGCCCATGGTCTTTGATTGATCTGGTCAGCACCCATCAGGGTTACAAGAAACGCTATGGTTTCGTTTACGTCAATCGCGGCGAAACAGACCTGAAAGATATGAAGCGTTATCCAAAAGACAGCTATTACTGGTACCAGGACACGATTGCTCAAAACGGTGCCAACCTTTAAAGAGCAGCTGAAACCAAAATTCAGAAATAAGAATCAATCCTTTTCAATGGGGACAGACAGCAGATGTCTGTCCATTTTTTGTTGGGTCCTTTTGTCCTGCCTAAAGAGTTTCTTTCCTCAAAAAGCTGCTCTTCAAAAGAAATCAAAAAAGTTTTTGTCTTGTGGTCACACTTTTGAGGTCTAAATCGTGTTATAGGTGAAAGGACCTTTCAACATACGATTCATGATACAAACGAATACCATAGATTTACCGACGCATCTGCGAAAGATAGAAAGCAGGGAAGAGAATGCAGCTGGATACTGAATATCTCATTGCCAAATACCAGAAAAATCTTTACATGGCTGCCTATTCTGTCCTGCAAAATCAGGCGGATGCCCAGGATGCCGTACAGAGCACGTTTTTGAAGTATTACCAGAGTGATATGGACTTCGAAAACGAAGAACATATTCGCCGCTGGTTATTTCGAACCGTTTTTAATCAGGCCAAAGACATACGCCGGGCCTTCTGGAGGCGCAACCGGGTTTCCATTGATCAGATTCAGGAGACTGCTCAAGACCAGGACGTACAGGCACACGAACTGTTTGATGTGATCTGTTCGCTGCCAGCCAAAGAAAGAATGGTTTTACAGCTGTACTACTACGAAAATTACAGCGCTCCGGAAATGGCCGAGATGCTTTCCATCAGCGAAGCCGCGGTCCGCAAACGATTATCGCGAGCCCGTAATAAGCTGAAAGAAAAACTGAAAGGAGACTGGAACGATGAACAAGAAAAATGATCCTGCTTTTCTGGACAATCAGAAACGTTACCGGCAGGCAATGAATATCCTTCAGGATCCTGAACCTGTACGGATTGAAGACTTACAGAAAAGAGAGCGAATCCCGATGAAAAAGACAAAAACAATGGCGATTAGCGCCGCGACTGCCCTGGTCTGCTTGTTTGGAGCGACCGGTGCGTATGCCACAGACCTTGGCGGTTTTCGAACCATGATCAATGGCTGGCTCAATGGTGAGCAGGTTGAAATCGAAGCCATTCCCGATGGACAGGGCGGCTATACCTTTGCCACATCCGATGGACAGGAAATCGGAGGCGGCGGTGGAGTTGAAATCGACCAGTTTGGCAACGAAACACCGCTGCCAGCCCAGGATGTTTATGAGACCTTTGCCCAGTCTGTCCAGTATGAAGATGGCCGCATCATTTTGACTGACCATGAAAAGAGAGCGGATCTGACGGACCTGTTTGAAAAGAGCGATACCGTTTACGTTAAGATGGAAGTTCAGAATACGATGAACTATTACCAGATTCAGGTCAACAAAGAAGATGGCGAAGTGACAGGATTTGAATACTCCGCCCGTCCAGAACCATTTAACGGCAAGAAAGAAGCAGACTATCAGGAAGTTGGAAAATAATCCAGAACTGAAGACTGGAATGAAGGCAGTCGATCTTCATCATCAGAAGACCAGTCTCGTTAAGTTCGGCACCATTGAGATCAGTTTCATCAAGAAACAGGGCCAGTCTTCATAATGACAAAGAGATCTGAAAGCGAAAGACTGGTATAAAAAGCGCCCGCAAGTTCGAAAGAAATCGAATTTGCGGGCGTTTTTGCGTTTGGCTTATTTGGATTTGTTTTCATCCTTGCTGGATTTGCGGCCAGGTTTTTTACGCAGACTGCCATCTTTATTATAGAGACCGCGCTTGGTGCCAACCGGAACGCCGGGCTTTTTGCGGGCCGCTCCGTTTTTGTTATAGGGACCGCGGATGGTGCCCGGTTTGACACCACGCCTTCTTGGTGCTGGCGGGGTGTTGAGATCCGTAAGAACCATTGGCTGGGGATCCGGTTGGGCATTCGGGGAGTGAAGGTTGACGACCCGATGGTTTTCAAAGACAGCAGACAGATTGATCAGACTTTGCGTGTCCTGAATGCCAAGTGATTCAAAGAAAGCCTGGAGTTCATCACTTTGGTTGTTGGCGTAGACATAATTGTCATGGTGTTTGTGAATCTGCAGATCGTGGATTTCTTCCAGAATGGCCTCCAGGTCGCCATCACAGCGCTCTGCCGCCTGTTCAAGCTCGTAACAAATCACCGAGCGCAGAAAACCGATCAGAAAGAGGGCGTTTACTGCCGAATTGATGACGATCGAATCCTGGCCATAGCCAAGCTGAATCTTCATTGTTTTGAAAGATTCTTCGATTTTGCTGTGTCTTTCCTGAATCTCCAGAATTTCAGGAAGGGTAAAGTCGGAGGTGTAAATCCATCCCTTCAGACCGAATCGGTCAATGGCTTCCTGCAGGGCAGGCCGATTGATCGAAACAGGGTTGGGGGCGTTGGGATCGATGATCAACAAGTTTTCCATTTCCGGATCCATCTGGATGGGTATCTGTCCATACAGCTGTTCTTGAGCTGCTTTCTGCGCTGTGGACAGCTGTCGAAGCAGGGCAGTGGTCTGAACCTCAGCCTGTTGGAAGTCGTAGAACACCGCGACTTTCTGTGGCTTGTCCAGACTGGAAAAGACTGGCATTTTCAGTTCGGCTCCAAACAGACAGGTTGGTGGAATGAGGTAATCCAGATTCATTTTGATGGTATTGGCTGCCTCATTCCATTGTTCTTTACAGGAAGCTGGCGGGTCATTGACCTGAATCAGACAGGGAAGTTCAAGATTTGAAAAGAGGTCCAGCAGTTCGGGTGAACAGAGTCCACGGGTGATCAGAATCCCTTCTAAGGAAAAGCCAAGGCCTTCAAGCCGATGGATTGTTCTGACCAGAGCTTTGGAATCGGCAAGTCCGCTTTCAAAAGAATCATAGAAAACAGGCTTTCCTTCTTCGTTGATCGCATAGGCAAAACTGATCGGTTCTGGACTTGAGCCAGGATTGTTTTGACTGTCATTTTCTATCAGTTGGACGCCGGACTGCTTACAGTCCTGATTGGAGCCATCCACGCAAAGCCAGACCTTGTTGCCACCGGTGCGCAGGCAGCAGTCGGCCCAGGTTCTTCGAAACAGGGACTCATGGTCTTTAGTCAGATGCTGGAAAAAAGGTGCAGGAGCAGAGGCAGGCTCAGAGTTTTGTTTTGAATCGGCTCCAGATTTTGTCTTTGGATCCTGATGGGTAAAGTCAGTCGCAAACAGAACTTCATTGCCCTTAGGCGGCCATACGCTGACAAGAGCCTGAAGTTCCTGAGGTGTGTCTTTATTGGGATAAAGAAGCGGATAGATGGCCTGTTCCAGTAAAGGATAGGCACTTTGAACGCCATAAATCTGGGTGAGCAGATTGAGAAGACCTGTCTTCTGGTTGATCGCATTCAACACAGTGAAAACGCCGATGCGTTTAACAGGCGGAGTATTGGATTCAAGCATCAGTGCTTCCCATTGCTTAGGAAAGATTTTCTGGAACTGCGTGGTCGGATGCATTTTGGTTGGATCATCCGCACACTGATGGCCGATCGTGACGCGTTTAGGCTGCGGGTAGCCTTTCTCGCGATTATAAGGAGCTTCGATTACGTACTTGATAATGGGGTAGTCGCTGTTTTTGTGCTTTTCAAAGAGCACATGTCTGGTTGGAATATCAACTTTAAGATTTCGAAAAATAGCCATAACGATTTCCTCTCCATATTGTCAGTTGTGAGCATGAGTGAGTCACTGAATTAATCTGATCGTAACATATTTGTTTTCACGAAAGATTAAAAAGTGGACATATTCAATCATCAATACCGATTATGAACAAATTTCAACCGGTTATTCACTTATAACGAACATAAAATAAATAATAATGAAGAAGTATTACGGAATTAATGTTCTTATCTTACAGAAAAGAAAGTCAGATTCTTTTGACAGAGGGTACATCAATCGATACGCCCCCTTCAGGAAAGCGGATGAGAAATCGGTCAGGATTTCAGTTCGGTCATAGAAAATATGAAGAATGAAACAGGCCTGCAGTCTGCTTAAGGAAGTAAGACTGATCCATGGTATATTGATTTCAAGGTGAAAAATCATGAAGAAAAAAATAAATATAACATGGCTGATCAGCGTGTTAGCGCTTGGCTTTGGCGGCATCTTTCTTTTAGGAGCTGGCGTAAAGCGCGGGCCTTTTGGAGCAGGTGCCCTGTTTTTCTGGCCGGCTCTGATTCTGCTTGCGATCGGAATTGTCCTTTTGTTTAAAGGTCCAAAAGAAAAAAAGCCCGGCGTGGCCAAAGATCAGGAAATGGCCGGTCTGCTGGATGAAGAACAGCTCAAAAAAACAGTGAAGGCAGTCAAGAAAGCCAATCCGAAAGTCTTCAAAAAAGAAATGCGTGAGCTCGATAATCAGTGCGTGCGCATGGAAAAGAAGAGTGAACAGCTCGATGTGGCTTTGAAGTCCTACTTTCAGGGGTCCCGTATCAGTTATGCGAAATTCGCGGAAACGATTAATCGCTGTCTGTATCTGTTTGATGAAAATGTAACGCAGATTCTTAATCGGATTGCGATCTTTGATGCGGATGGCTATGAACATCTATTCAAAACCCATCAGGAATATACGGATGCGATCAAACCTTACCAGGCAAGTTTTGATGCTATTGCAGCGGATCTGAAGAAAAACGAAGAAATTCTGACCCGGTTTGACCGGCTGCTCCAGGAAGTCAACAACCTGTCCAATCCGCAGGGGGATCTTGATGATCTGCCGGCCATGCAGGAATTAAGCCAGCTGACAGAGCAGACCAAACTGTATCGTCAGCAGCGTTAATCTTTTCAGACCTTGCCGAATTCAGAATCAGTCCCGACACAGTTCTGATCCCGATTCAGTCCACTCAGGCTTTACTTACAAAGTGTTTTGTTTCGACGAACCAATTCTGAATAAATTCTCAAATTTCATTTAAGGAAGATTATTGTTCTGATCATGACACTTACTCTTTGATATAACTAGATCAGGCATTATGCATGTAAACCAACCGCTCCATTTCCAGGGAGCGGAACCAATAAACAGCCGATCAGGCAGAAGGAGAACATATGGCTTTCAGTATGGATGTGGATGCGCTCGATAAGGAAAAGGTCACCGAACCTTTAAATCCGACGCCCCAGCAGAAAACTGCCCTGTCCAATATGGCGGCAGAAAACGCAAAAGAAGTAATGGGAATCAATCTCGATTCTCTCGAAGAAAGACGGAATATTGCCAACACGATTGACAGCTTTGGTAAAGATATTGTCGTTAAATCCAGTGAGAAAAATAAAATGCTGGAAAAGACCCTCAGTGATCTGTCCAAAACGGGGTCCGAAGGCGGACAGGTTGTCGACTCGCTGGCAAAACTGAATCGTGAAATGAAAGAACTCGATCCAAGCGCCGTAAACTTCAATAACAACGGTCTGTTTGGCAAAATGTTTAATCCAGTCAAAAACTACTTCCAGAAATATGAAAAAGCAGATTCCCAGATTGAAGAAATCATGGAATCCCTTGAAGCCGGCAAACGCGCTTTAATCAATGACAATACAACCCTTGAAATCGAACAGGCTTCGCTGCGTGATCTGACCGTAAAACTGGGCAAGCAGGTTGAACTGGGCACCCAGATGGATGAAGCCGTCTCCAAAGCACTGGAAGAAGCGCAGATCAATAACGAAGACCCCGAAAAAATCAAATATATTCAGGATGAAATTCTGTTTCCGCTGCGCCAGAAGGTGATGGATCTCCAGCAGATGCAGGCCGTCAACCAGCAGGGCTATTTTGCGATGGAAATTGTCCGCCGCAATAACAAAGAGCTGATTCGCGCGGTTGAACGGGCCCAACATGTAACCGTCTCGGCTTTACGGACTGCCGTAACCGTTGCTTCCGCTTTATATAACCAGAAGATTGTGCTCGACAAAGTGAAGATGATCAACGATACAACCAACAACCTGATCCGCTCCACGTCTGTCATGCTCAAGCAGCAGGGCGCATCGATCCAGCAGCAGGCCATGGAAGCCAATGTCAGCGTCGAAACTTTGCGGGAAGCCTTCAAAAATACCTTTGAAGCCCTTGATGCGGTTGACAGCTACAAGCAGAAAGCTCTGCCGCAGCTCAAAAACCAGCTCGATGCCTTCAAAGAAATGGCTGATGAAGGCGAACGGCGCATTCAGAAAATCGAATCCGCCAGAGCTTATAAAGAAGGCATTGCGCAGGATGAGGACATCCGCAATCTGCCGCATCTGCCTGAATAAACGGATTTTCAAGATTTGGCCATCCATTGTTGATCCAAGGCGATCAGATGATTTACAGGGGATTTTTGCAAGGTCCCCTGTTTTCTTTATTCTTTGATGATTTGAATTCTTTATGGAGGAAAAACGATAATGATTACGACCTCAAGATTAATTCTGCGTCCCTGGAAAGAAGAGGACGCCCCGGTTCTTTATGAACTGGCCAAAGATCCAGATGTGGGACCCGCAGCCGGCTGGCCTGCCCATCAGGATGAAAAAGAAAGCCTGACGATTATCCGGACTGTGTTTTCCGGACCTGAAAACTATGCGGTCTGCCTTAAAGAAAACAACCAGCCAATCGGCGCCATTTCTTTAATGCCAAGCCGCAATGACCATGTCTATCCCGAAGGTGAATGTGAAATTGGTTTCTGGATTGGCAAACCATACTGGGGTCATGGCTATGTGGTTGAGGCCAGCAAAGCCCTGCTTGGGCATGGATTTGAAGATCTTGGCATGAAAACGATCTGGTGCGGCCACTATGTCCGCAATGCCAAATCTGCCCGTGCCCAACAGAAAATCGGTTTTGTCTTCGATCATCGCGTCAATCACATGCCCGTACCACTGCTCAACGAATATCGGGATGAAATCATCAATCGAATGACGATTGGTGATTGGAAAAAATGCAAAGAACAAAAAGACCAGGCTGTCTGACGCCTGGCCTTTTTCAGTTATGTCCTGACGGAAAGTAGATGAAAAGAAATGGATTGAAATAGGTTTTAAAATGGTTTGTTGGTTGATTGGAGAGTCTGGATCTTTGCTGTATTTCAAGGAAAAAATACTTTGCTTACTCAAGATTGGCATGGCGTCGAAGCAGGTCCTCATCGCTTAACTTCAGATGCTCTTTGAGCATGACTACCAGGGTTTCACAGACCAGAAACGCAAGCTGCTCAAAGCAGGATCCAACCGGCTGAATGGACGAAAAGGAAGCTTGCTGCTCCAGCCTGGTCGTTCCGGAATCGAGCAGGATGCTTTGGAGATCTTGAATCAGAGAAATGGCCGCTCTGGCAATGAGCGATTTCTGATCCTGATGGCTGTTTCTCAGCTCAAGCTGGGTTTCAGTCCCCGCGTTTCTGGCAATCGCTCCGCCATATACTTTTTGCGCAAGCCCATGCATACAGAGCAGATGGATGTCTTTGCGGACGATTTCCATACTGACACCAAGCTGCAGGGCAAGATCATTTGCTTTGAGCTCGCCTTGTTTTTCAAGCAGATCGATCATTCTGGCCAGACGCAGGGTCTGGTTCATGGGGTGGACAGGTTTCGTTGGTTTCCCTTCTTGAACAAAACTGGAAAAGTCATATAGATTCAAAAGTCATACGTGTGGAGTGAGAATACCGATTAGAGCATTCTGATTCTAGAATACCGATTGAAAGAAAAGACATACAGTGTTTTTGATTTCTGTACGTAAGTGTCTGATCCAGCTTGTTGAAAAATCGATATTCAAACCGATCCGGTCTGATCGAATCAGGCTGAAAGAGCAGGATTCTGCATAGAGCAGTCAATATTGCCCTGGAATTCTGGGCCTGTTTTTTTTCCGGGAAATTGTTTCAGATTTTACAAACATGCAAAACAGCTTAACGCAAAGAGAAAATGAAGCTTCAAATGCGATGGAAGGACCTCTCATAGTCAAAAGGTTGTACTCAAGGTAAATCTGTGTAATGATAAGCAGACGGAGAATTGAAGCAATTCTAGGCAGTTAAAAAACGGATAAAACGGGCAGGGAAACGGAGAGAGCACGATGATACTGGATGCGAAAATTGATGGAACGGAGATTGAACTGTTGAATACCAGGCGGGCATCGAAAAGAGCGAAAGAAAAAGCACTGATTAAGGCTTACGACCGCTCAGAGGGAGCCTTTTTAAGCAGACTTCTGTTGTTTGATGGAGCGATTACTTCACCGCAGATGAAACTGCTGAAGAGTCTGGCTCTTGAGTTTGCGACGGTGATCAATCATATACCAGGCTATGTTGGATCGGATGAATTGTATTCCTCATCTGGTGTCCGCGATATCGCGTTGAGCTATGAGAGGGCAATGGAGATCGGCGAAAAGCTGGATGATGGAATCCATTCAACATTTTTCTATCCGGAAAATCTGCGGGCTCTCTTTTGGGAGTTTTACTCGGATCTGAGAAAGTATGCCAATCGTTCCAGCGGCAGTCTGCTTAAACTCATGCGTGAAAAGAAGTTTTCAACTGTTGTCGACCAGCTTCATTTCTTTTTGAGCGATGTTCCCGATAATCCTGACTACCCGTTTGCGTTTCTGGCCATGGTCCCGGTTAAGAATAAAACTGGAGTTCAATGGCTTTCCATTGCCAAGGCATTGAAAAAGCAAAGAAGCTCGTATTATGGAAGGAGCACTTTGGAAAAAAGGCTTGATCAGGCAGCGGCTGAAAGCGAGTTTATCAAACGCCTGATCCAGACAAGACTGATTTTGCAGCCATTGCGCTTAACGGATGATGAAGCCCTGCAGTTCATGCACGATATTCCAAAATTTGAAGAACTTGGCATTATCTGCATGCTTCCGGAATGGATGAATAATAAATCTTCCAAACTCCAGTTTATCTGGTCATCTGAAAATGACAGCCCAGGCCTGATCAATTCAGAGACCCTGCTTTCCTATGTTCCGGAAATGATATTAAACAGTTAATATTTGATGTAATATATTGATAATAATTGTCTTATATTGTACCAATATATTATGAAAAGATCTTCAGAATCAAAGTATTTAAAAACTGCTGAATACGC
>CAJTLE010000061.1 GCA_910577085.1 uncultured Allobaculum sp.
AGGTAAAAAATATTTATGAATCTATGAAGATAGAAATTCCTGCAACACTCAATATCGATGATCTTAAAAAGTCACTTTCTTTCAAGTGGTAGATGTAGAGTTACTTTTGGTCTCATCTTAGGTTTATAGGTCTTCGGGAAAAGCCTTTTTGATTGTTTTCAGAGCATGTCGTAAGGATTTGTTTTCAGTTTCAAGATTCTGAACTTTGTTTTTCAACTCATCAATCTGATTGTAAAGTGGGGAACAGTCAATGAGTTTCGAGATTTCATCGGCATCAGAGGGCTTTTTACCATGACGGTGAGCAGTGGGGATAATATTTCCATTTTCGTCGACTCTGCCAAGATATCTTCTTTTAGGTCTTGGCTGTTTTAGCTCGGGAACCCAGACTGATGTGCTGTCATAAGCGTAAGTAATACCAGTTTTTTTGTTTTTCTGATAGATGATTGCCACTTCAGTCTCCTCCTATAGTGCTGATATACCTATTGTATAATCTGTTTTAGATGATTAATCAAACGATTTAATCTAACTAGGTCATTCATTAAAACATGTAAAAAAGCCGAGTTTTATCTGTAATAGAAACTCGACTTTTACTAATGTTATTTTTTGAGTTTGTGTGGATGTGAATGCAAAGGACCACTAGAACTTTTCCAATAAGCCAAACTATGCAAATAGCCCATTTACAAGTTTCAAAACATTCCAGCATGCAAAAACTCTTCTTCCAACAGGTCATTGCTATGGAAAAAGAGTACTGAAAAAACTCGGGTTCTTACGCAAAATCTGTGGTTTTCCAAGAAAATTCTAATCAGCGCCTCTTAAAGTCCTTTAAATAAGGAAGTACTGACCGGTAACTCTTATCGGACCACGCAGATTACGTAAGAACCAAAATTCGTATTTGTATCGATTCAACTTTCTAGTTTTTCTGATTCATCAGGCGTTGAATATGAATACCAAGATAGCAGACTTCTTCATCAGGAATCAGATAATGCGCATTGGATTCCAGAAAACCTCTGACCTTTGAAGCAATGGCCATTGCCTGTGGATAGCGCCGGCGAAGTCCAGAATACAAATCCGGATCGGTATCTGCAAGCAAGGACCTGCTGACAAGACGCTGAACAAAAAACTGCAGATGAGTCATAAAGCGCGAATAATGAATCGAATCTTTATCCACTGGGCCAGGCAGATTGAGCAGGACAATCTGTAAAACCTGCTTTTCAATCTTGGCTGCGGCTCCTGCATCGTAGTTTTTGTTGTCCGCCGATTGCGCATTAATAATATGGAAAGCAATGTTGGCAGCTTCTTCGGGTGGAAGAACAATCTTGCAGACCGATTTAACAACCTTCAGACCATACTCACCAACGCGGAATTCTCTTGGATAAAAAGATTTTATTTCCCAGAAAACACGGTTAACCACATTCAGATTCTGCTTCTGACGTTCTACCGCAAAGTGAAGGTGATCGGTTAATGCCAGGTAGACATGGGGATTGAGTTTAACTCCTAAAACTGCCTGGGCGTATTCCACAATCAGGCTGGCAGCTTCCAGATAGACTGGTTCGATCTGTTCCAGCAGTTCTTCAAGCATTTCCAGTTCTTTATGCTCTGGTCGAAAAATCCGGCCAGCCGGGGTAATCTCGACTTCCTGACCTGGCTTACTTCCGTATCCAACACCTTTTTGAAGCAGAATCATTTCTGACTGCCGCCCATCTTCCACAATCACTACGCTGGAATTCAGAACTTTCTTAATACGCGCCATCGTCTTTCTTCCGTCCTTTCCCTTTTCTTCTCAAATCTTTTAATCCTCTTAGAATCTTTGATTCTTTATTTTGATTCCGGTTTACTCTGTTCATCAAAACAGAATTGGCTCAATACGTCCATACCAATCGATCAAATCTTCCTGGATTCTTCTTCGTGCAGGCTGGCACCATTGGTCGCAATGACCTTCTGATACCAGTTAAAGCTGTCTTTTTTATAGCGGTTGAGAGTGCCGTTGCCCATGTCATCCTGATCTACATAGATAAAGCCGTATCGTTTGGACATCTGATTCGTGGATGCAGAGATTAAGTCAATTGGTGCCCAGCTGGTATAGCCCATCAGTTCAACTCCTTCATCGATCGCTTTTTCGATTTCCAGAAAGTGCGAACGGAAATAGTCAATGCGGTATGGGTCATGAATCGAACCGTCTTCTTCCAGAACATCCTTGGAGCCAATCCCGTTTTCAACGATGAATAATGGCTTGCGATAGCGGTCATACAGTTCGATCAGTGAAATGCGAAGACCTACCGGGTCAACCTGCCAGCCCCATCCCGAAGAAGGAAGATATGGATTTTTGACACCCAGAACTGTATTACCTGGAGTGCGTTCTGCATTTGGATCAGTGGATTCTGTCATGGACATGTAATAGCTGAAGGAGACAAAATCAACGACACCTTTCTTGAGAAGGTCCAGATCGCCTTCTTCAATTTTCAGAACAATATTCTGAGCTTCCAGTTCTTTCAGTTTCAGCCGTGGGTATTCGCCAAAGACCATCACATCGGAATAGAACATATTATCCAGATTCTTTTTCTGGGTAGCTGCAACATCTTCCGGTTTGCAGGTACGTGGATACGTCATCAGTTTGGTGAGCATGCATCCCATTTTTGCATCCGGGCGGATTTCTTTGAGCAGAATAGCCGCTTTCGCAGAGGCTACAAACTGATGATGCAAAGCCTGATAGCAGCATTGCAGTTCATTGCCATTGCACAGTTCTGGAATGATTCCCGCTGTTGTATATGGATGACGGATAATGGAATCCACTTCATTGAAGTTCAACCAGCACTTTACATAGGGGGTAAATTCTTCAAAGCAGGTTTTCGCAAACCGCATGAAATATTCGATCACCCGGCGGTCGGTCCAGCCATTGTATTTCAAAGCCAGATTGAGTGGTGGTTCATAATGGTGCAAAGTCACTAGTGGCTCAATATTGAGACGCTTCATCTCCTGGAAGAGATCTTTATAGTAACGGATTCCTTCTTCATTTGGTGTTTCTTCTTCGCCAGTTGGATACAGACGGGTCCAGGCAATGGATACGCGCAGAACTTTGAAGCCCATTTCCGCAAACAGAGCTAAGTCTTCCTTGTAATGATGATAGAAATCAATTCCGCGGCGCTTTGGATAATACGTATCATCCAGATCTGCGATTGCTTCCTGAATTTCTTCCAGCGAAACCTGATTATGCTTTTTATAGTCTTTAACATCAACATTGGGTTTGTAGGTGGCTACATCCGCAACAGACGGTCCTTTCCCACCTTCGTTCCAGGCTCCCTCAACCTGGTTTGCGGCCAGTGCACCGCCCCATAAAAATCCTTCCGGGAATGGCATGATAATCTCCTCACTGCTCTTCTATCCGGTTGATCTATTTTCAGATCTATGACCAGATCCATTCTTCGATCCCAAAGATCACTTCAGATATTCGCTATCTATTTGTTCTTTGTCTCTTTACGAAGGGCAGCAACTGAAGCAGATCTTTGGACGAAGATTTTCATTCAAACTGGTCCTGAATCGATTTCATCCAGTAGAGCACAAATTCAGTTTACCGATTTTGCACTTTCCTGAAAACATCAATTTGGTTCAGATTTTACCGCAACAATAATTAAATATGTTTTAAGATTCAGCCTGTTTTTGCAGGGATATCAGGATAGACAACCTGAAGTTCTTTTACTTGTGAGCTCCGGCAGATCCAACCATACAAAAAGAAGATGTCTGCCATAACATATCGCTTTTCTGCATATTGCTTTTCTGCCCTATTGGCTCATAAACATCAGAAATCAGAATTCTGAATCTTCTGAAACTTGTTAGAGTACGATCTTACTGTTCCAGAAATTTTTTCGTTCTTCGATTGATATAGGTGAAAATTCCAAGAATCATTGCGGGAACAAGGGATAACAGTCCGACCATAGCTGAAGCCTCATGGGCATAAGATGACTGCCAGACGGCACCCAGTACATCTGTGATTTCCCTGTTCTTTGTGATCAGAAATCCAATAAGCGGTGCGGTTACCTGAAGGCCAAGAAGAATTGTATTCTGCAAATACCATGGTGTCGGTTCACTGCTCTACAAGAACAACACCAGAATCAATTTTATGAGATTTGTTACATATGCAACACTGGAAAAGATACTGTTGAAGAAGGAGTAAGATGGCTGAAAAACTGGATAGACGAACCGCTTATACCCGGATGGTAATCCGTGAATCTCTGTATAAACTGCTGGAAAAGAAACACCTTTCTGAGATTACTGTTAAAGAGCTCTGTGAAAAAGCAGAAGTCAACCGTACAACTTTTTACAGAAACTATCTGGATATCTATGACTTGTACGAAAAGCTGGAGGAAGAACTGACAGAAAAAGCATTTGCGAAGGGTGATATCGAAAAGGATAGATACAGGCTGCTGAAACTGATCTATGAGAATCAGGCTTTCTATCGTGAATTTTTTGACTCCCGACTGGAGAGCCGTTATATCAAACAAACCATTCAGAAAACATATGACGAGATGAAAAATCTGCTGATCGAGCGTGGTACATATGATGAAAAGACATTCCGGATTCTGTATCAATACAATTACTACGGTTTCATTGGGGTGCACGGAAGGCCCTGAGGAATTTGGAAAGATCCTGTACGCCATCGTGGAAAAAGAATACCAATAATATCCTCCTCTCGATTCCTATCATCTTCTCAGTCGATTCACATTCCTCCAGAACCTCATGAACAAGAATTGAAGATCTGCAAAGCCAGGAATCCAGGCTTTGGAATTTTCAATTCACTAAAGCCAGGCAACAAAAAAATCCGCCTTATCTAAAGCGGATTTTTGTTTGATTTACTATTCGAATTCGATTGTTCCAGGTGGCTTGGAAGTAATATCGTAGAGTACGCGGTTCACGTGTGGAACTTCGTTAATGATACGATCCGATACACGGCCTAATACATCCCATGGAATGCGGGCCCAGTCAGCAGTCATACCATCGATCGAGGTAACGGCACGGATAGCAACAGCGTAATCATACGTCCGCTGGTCACCCATAACACCAACCGAACGCATGTTGGTTAAGGCTGTGAAGTATTGCCAGATGTCACCTTCAAGACCGGCTTTGGCAATTTCTTCACGCAGGATGGCATCGGATTCACGGACAATTTCAAGTTTTTCGTCAGTGATTTCACCGATGATCCGGATTCCCAGACCTGGTCCTGGGAATGGCTGTCTCCATACCATTTCGTGTGGCAGGCCTAATTCTTCACCAAGGGCGCGGACTTCGTCTTTGAACAGAGTGTTCAGAGGTTCGATCAGCTGGAAGCCCATGTCTTTTGGCAGACCACCTACGTTGTGGTGGGATTTGATGGTTTGCGCGGAGTTGGTTCCGGATTCAATCACGTCGGTATAAAGAGTTCCCTGGGCAAGCCATTTTACGTCTTTATCCTTGAGCAGTTTTTTCACTTCGTCATCGAAGGTGTATACAAATTCGCCGCCGATGATTTTACGTTTCTGTTCAGGATCGCTGACCCCTGCAAGTTTATCGAGGAAGCGGTCTTTGGCATCGATGCGGATCAGGTTGATGTTCATGTTTTTGCCGAAGGTTTCCATGACGGATTCACCTTCGCCTTTACGCAACAGACCGTGGTCGATGAACATCGCAACTAACTGATCACCAATGGCTTCATGGAGCAGTGCAGCAACAACGGAAGAGTCTACACCACCAGAAAGACCTAAAAGAACAGTATCGTCACCGACTTTTTCCTTGATCAGTTTTTTCTGGGTTTCAATAAAGTCATGCATGGTCCAGTTTGCCTGGGCGTTGCAGATCTTGAAGACAAAGTTTTTCAGAATATCGTTTCCGTATTCGGAATGACGGACTTCTGGGTGGAACTGTAAACCATAAATATGGCTTTCGGTATTTTCGATGGCCGCAAATGGGCAGGTTGAGCTCTTGGCAATCACATCGAAATGTGGCGGCAGTTCACTGACCTGGTCTCCATGGGACATCCAGACTGTTTCTTTTTCCGGAAGTCCTTCAAAGAGTTTGTTTTCTTTCACGATCTCGATTTCTGTCCGGCCGTATTCTTTCAGATCACTGGCCTTGACATGACCGCCTAAGGCAAGGGTAAGCATCTGCATGCCATAGCAGATACCCAGAATTGGAATTCCGGATGTATAAATCGCCGGATCACATTTTGGAGCGTTTTCTTCATAGGCTGAGTTTGGACCGCCGGAGAAAATGATGCCTTTCACATCCTGAAGGGCAAGAATTTCTTCGAGGGTCATTGTGCCGGGATGAAGTTCGGAGTATACACCGAATTCACGGATGCGTCTGGCAATCAGCTGGTTATACTGGGAGCCAAAGTCTAAAACGACAATCTTATCTGGCATAGTCTGACCTCACTTTTCTATCTTTCACTTTCGTCTTTTGCCTTATCTTATCGAACTTTCGTCCTTGAAGAACAAAACTCGAGATTTTCAGGCTTTTTTGGTGATTCATTCTGTTTCATTGGAGTACTTTAACGGGTTTTCGCCTGATTCCATCCGCTGTTCAAATTCAGCGCGGATGTCTTCCAGGGAAAGCCTTTGTGGATGGTCAAAACTGTTAATCTGCTTTTCCATCCATGCCACATCATACCACTGACCATTCTTGTAACCCGCCTTGAACAGCAGGCCAAACTGCCTGAACCCATAGCTTTTCTGATAGGCCAGACTGTGATCATTGCTTGCGGTCGTACAGCTGATCAGGCGGACAATCCCCATGGCCTTACAGATGGCTTCCAGATGCTCATAGAGCGCTTTGGCCAGACCATGATGATCTCCTTTGACAAAGTAGATAGTCAGTTCAGCATCAAACTGATAGGACTCCTTGCCTAAAAAGGCATGCGCATAGCCAAAACCAATAACCTGGCCTTCATATTCGGCCACCAGATAGGGATAGGCGCTGGCAATTGCCTGCTGGTCTGCCTCAAACTGAGTGTATTGGGGATTGGACCAGGCAAGATTGGCAGCGGAGTGCTGGATATAGGTGCAAAGAATCGTATAGATCGCTGGCAGATCGGCCGGGGTCATAAAACGAATCACTACTGCAGCTCCAGACCGGCATCCGCAGTCAGAGATTCATCTGCCCGACGGCCATGTTCATAAGCAATTTCACCCGCAATGGCAATCATAGCCGCATTATCGGTGCAGCAGCTCATTGGCGGAACATTGAAGTCAATATCAGGATGCTGCTGGGCAAGTTCCTGCACTTTTTCACGCAGGCGGCTGTTGGCCGATACGCCGCCGCCGACGATCATCTGTTTGATTTCTGGATGATCAGCAATGGCTTTGCGCACTTTGGTAAAGATTTCTTCGAGTGCGGTTTCCTGGAAGCTGGCCGCTAAATCTTCCATCTTCCATGGTTCGTTATTTCTTTCCATGCGTTTTACAAACTGGAGAACACCGGATTTCAGGCCAGAGAATGAGAAGTCATATTCACCTGGTGCTTTTGGGCGCGGGAGTTTATAAATTGGTTTTCCCTGTTTGGCCAGCTTGTCAATTTTCGGTCCGCCTGGATAGCCAAGATTAAGTACGCGAGCGACTTTGTCATAGGCTTCGCCAATGGCATCATCCTGAGTTTCTCCAAGAATATCAAAGCTGTTTTCATCTTTCATATAAATCAGCTCCGAGTTGCCGCCGCTGACCAGCAGACCTAAAAGCGGGAACTGAAGCGTTGTATCGAGTTTATTGGCATAAATATGGCCAGCCAGATGATTGACCCCAACAAGTGGTTTATCAAAAAGCATCGCCAGCGTTTTGGCAGCCTGCACGCCAACATGCAGACAGCCGATCAGACCAGGGCCCTGGGTGACGGAAATCAGATCGATATCATCCCAGGTCAGGCCGGATTCTTTGATGGCCTGATCAATGACCACCGAAATATTTTCAACATGAAGCCGGCTGGCCACTTCAGGCACGACCCCGCCAAACTGAACATGCGTGTCAATCTGGCTGGAGACGACGCTGGACAGGACTTCTTTCTGGTCTTTGACAACGGATGCAGCCGTTTCATCGCAGCTGCTTTCAATCGCAAATACAATCATAGTTTCACCTTACTCTAAGTTAGATTTCTAGATTCCTAAGCCCATGACAAGGGCATCTTCGCCATCGGAATAATAGTGCTTACTGCGATGGATCTCTGTAAAGCCATGGTTTTCATACAGGGTTTTGGCCGGGGTGTTGGAAACCCGCACTTCCAGAGTAAACAGTTCACAACCCGCATCCATCGCCTGACGAATCGCTTCCTCAAGCAGCAGACTGCCTTTATGCTGGCGGCGAAAAGCCGGATCAATCGCAATGCTGGCAAGCTGGGCCTGTTCGAACATGATCCAGAAAATCGCATAGCCGATAATCTGGCCGTCTTCTTCCAGGACGATGGCATGAGAATAGGGATTCTTGGTCAGTTCATACTCAAATGAATCCCGGCTCCAGGCCTCTTTAAAGCTGGCGGTTTCAAGGCTGCAGATGGGATCCAGATCCGCCTGCGTCATTGGGCGGATCATACTTTGTAACTGTCGCTTTCTTTCATATAGCGCGGAATGAGCGCATGAACATTTTCAACAGTTTCAGCTACTGGCAGCAGCAGACGGACATTTTCGACAAAGTCAGATGGATTGGCCTGCTGATCAATCAGCCAGCCTTCACCATACAATTCACCCGGATTGTCTTTTAAGAAGTCTTCCACCTGATCTAAAGGCAGAATGCCCATCCAGGTCGGTTTTCCTTCTTCCAGATGAGCCGCATAGACACGACCGCCTCGGGCGTCCAGAATGACATTGGCTGCCGGTGCTGTTCCGGCATACAGCTGGAAAGTCGAAAGGGTTTTGACTTTGATATCGGCCTGGGTGCCAAGCAGTTTGGCGGTCGTCATCGCAATACGCAGACCGGTATACGAACCTGGGCCATCTGTAATGATGACTTCATCCAGGTCTTTCAGTTTCCAGCCCACTTCACCAAGCAATCGTTTCAGTTCAACGAATAACGATTCGCTCTGGCGTTTAAAGGCTTCTTCGACCAGACTGGCTTTGACCTGACCATCCTCAAACAGGATGATCACCAGTTGTTTCCATGACGTATCGAGCATCAAGCTTTTCATAGGTTTATTTCCATCCTTCTAACAGACTGGCACTCTTGGGTCCATGAGCATTCATTTCTACCTCACGGGACGTTTCACCAGTTTCTTTCAGTGAAATCGAAATGTGATCCGCCGGGATCTGTTCGGCAATGTAATCCGCCCATTCCACAACGCAAAGACCTTCTTCGAAGCATTCTTCAAAGCCCAGGTCCTGATGGGCACCTTCCAGACGATAAGCATCCATATGGTAAAGCGGGCTGCCATCTTCGGTCTTATACGATTTCATGATGGTAAAAGTTGGAGAGTTAATGGTTCGTTTTACGCCCAGTGCCTTGCCAAAAAAGCGGGTCCAGGCTGTTTTTCCGGCACCAAGATCGCCATCGAGCGTAATGGTCATCGTCTGTCCTTTCAGACGACGGGCCATCTCGTTGGCGAAGGCTTCCGTATCGGAAAGTGAATTCAGATTCAGTTTCATAGTTGTTTTCCTTATATTCAGAATATTCAGAGATCCAGTCCACTCAGAGATCGAGTTCAGACTGATTTCAAAAACATTTCCAGATTACTTCTTTGTGGCTCCAGAATCTTCAGCCGACTGCCCCGAAGCAGGTGAAGCCGCAGGATTTTGCTGGAGGCTGGATGGGGCAGTGGGATTTTGCTGCGAACTGGATGAGACAGCCGGATTTGGCTGGAGACCAGATTGAGCAGGTGAAGCCGGCCCATGAGCAGGCTGCATCGGCGGACGCTGTTGTCCATTTCTGGCCTTGAGTCGGTCCTGATGGATCATGGCTTTGATCTGCTGGATCTGTTCAAGCCGTTTGCCAACCTTGGCTTCACTGCCCTGATTGGTTGGCTTGTAGTATACATGATCCTTCAGTTTTGGCGGCAGGCATTCCATATCCGTCATGTGAAGGGGGTAATCATGGGAATATTCATACCCTTGACCATAGCCTAAATCAGCCATCATGCCCGTCCGCGCATTGCAGATGTGCAGCGGCACCGGCTCTTCAAGTGTTTCTCTGGCATCATCTCGGGCCGCAAAGTAGGCCGTTTCCAGGGCATTGCTTTTGGGAGCCAAAGCCAGATAGGTAATGGCATGGGTTAAATGCACACTGCATTCGGGCATGCCCAGATACATGCAAGCCTGATAGGCCGCAATGCAGATTTCCAGGGCTCTCGAATCGGCCATGCCGACATCTTCACTGGCCATGCGCACCATTCGTCTGGCAATGTATAAGGGATCTTCCCCACCCTCTAACATTCTGGACAGCCAGTAAATGCTGGCCTGAACATCGGAGTTGCGCATGGACTTATGCAAGGCCGAGATCATATCATAGTGGGCATCGCCCTTTTTATCGTAAAGCAGTGTCCTTTTGCCCAGCACCTGTTTGATGATCTCTTCATCGACATGCACGCCATGAATATCATCAGGCGAATTGGTGATGATCATCTCCAGGGTATTCAATGCCAGTCTGGCATCGCCATGGGCAAAGTGAGCGATCGCATAAATCTGCTCTTCCGTAATATCAATCGTTTTTTCACCATAGCCCTGTGGGGCATGGATGGCCTGGATGAGCAGTTTTTCAATTTCTTCGGTTGTCAGCGACTTTAAAACAAAGACTTTGCATCTCGACAGCAAAGCGGAGTTGACTTCAAAGCTTGGATTTTCCGTAGTGGCCCCAATCAGGACAATGCTTCCCTTTTCCACGTAGGGTAAGAAGGCATCCTGCTGCGCCTTGTTGAAGCGGTGAATCTCATCGATAAATACGATTGTCCGTTCGCCTTGTTTGCGGGTCATTTCCGCCTGCGTCATCACGGATTTGATTTCCTTGATTCCCGACTGCACGGCTGAAAAGTTGATAAACCGGCTGTGCGTATGGGCAGCGATAATCGAGGCCAGAGTTGTCTTGCCAACCCCTGGCGGCCCCCAGAAAATCATCGAAGGAATCGTATCTTTTTCGATCATGTTCCATAACAAAGACCCTGGCGAAATCAGATGGGTTTGTCCATAGTAGTCTTCCAGAGTCTGAGGACGCATCCGATCGGCCAGCGGGCGAAGCATATTGCTGCGCTTTTCGCGCTCTTGTTTTTCCTGATGTTCAAGTTCATCTTCTTCGAAAAGATCAAATAACGAATTCTGCTTCATAGTCTTCCTATTATACAACAGTGGATTGCCACGATGCACTTGCCGGAATCATCCCCTTGCAGGCATCAAAAAAACCGCAGATTTCATACTCTGCGGTCTTTCTTAATCGATCATCAGAATCAAAACAAGGGTCAGCGCAATGAAGATTACGCAGAAAATCAGAAACCAGCGTAGGAAGTATCGATTGCGTTTATGCTTATCCACCGGAATGTTGCCGACGACTTTTCCCGTCTGCCCATTGATGGCGATCAGCTTATCTTCATCGTTGTCATAGTCCATGAACAACAGATAGGCCGGAAGCAGGGCGTACGTAGACTTGATATCGGATGGTCTGATATTGGAAGAAGTCAGATGCAGCCCCTGGTAACCTGTCATGGTGGACATCATCGCACTTTGGAAAGAATTCTCCGCCCGGCCTTTGGAAAACTCGGCGGTCTGCGAAGCATCCCGGTCATAGCGCTGGGCCATATAGCCCGGCAGATAGCCGGAATTATAGGGCACCAGGCAGGAATAATCGAAAGGCTCGATGGAGTCCATGGCATCTTTTGGTGTCTTGGTTGAGGCAATGACCGGAACCTTATGATATTTCTGATTTCCGGCCCGCAGGATGTCATAGACATAGTGGTTGGTGACAATCCATTCGCCATACGGGATGGTCGTAGTATGTTCCCCACTGGCATGAAGTTCCCCCGTCATGTTGACATCGAACAGCCAGAATGGCAGATAGATCGCCTTGATCTTTTCGATGACATTGGCCTTGGAATATTCAGGCGGATAAAACGGCTTATCTTTAATGTAATTTTCGTAAATCTCTTCAATCTTCTTTTTATCGACCGTAAACGGAATTACCTTGTCCGGCTTGAACTGCCCTTTGATCTGGGTATCAATGACCATTGGCGTGCCACAGAAAACACAGGTTGTTGCGACCGTATCTTTGTCCGTTACAACCTCAGCCCCGCAATGCGGACAGCTGTACACGACCAGATCTTCCTGAATTTCGGTCGAATCATCGGTGGCTTTCGCAAAACCGGCTTCACTGGCTTTGCGGGGTTCTTCCATATCGGAATGAAGAAGATCCAAAGCCGGGATCTGGTCGGCAGAATGGTCATGGTGGTGATCATGATCATGGTGGTGATCATGATCTACAGGAAGATCAGGCTGGGTTTCATATTCGCTCAGATCATATGTGCTTCCACAGAAGTCACATTTGAGTTTATCGATGGAGGGTTCATAGTGAAGTTCACCTCCACAGTTACGGCATTTATATTCCATCAGAAATGACCTCCACTTCCGGTATGACCTGCCGATCCACCGCCGCTAAAGCCACCACCGCCATGGCCGCCGGAGGTTGGTTTCGGTTTACGCACACGAGTCTGGTAGGTCCGGATCAGTCGGTCATCGCGGGCCACCAGGTTCAATCCATCCTGATAGGCATCAGCCCTGACACTGACTTTCTTGTCGCGATGCTTTCCAACCCGGCTCATGGTCATGATCCCGGCAATGAGCAGCGCCCCCACCAGGGACATACCCGTCCCCAAAGCCAGAATGCCTTTATTGACGATCAGCTTGGTGAACGGCCCATAGGCATTGGTTTTAATTTTGAAGGTTTTGTCGACCTTATTCAAAAAAGTCCTGGCAGACTGGCCGAATTCACCATCCGCCAGATCATCATAGGCCGCTTCGGCAATCGAATCCGTCTTGGATTGGTTGAAATAGCCACGTTCCCGGTCTCCATAGGCATCCACCCAATAGGAACGGTCTGCCATATTAATCATGTAGCCGATATAGCCTTCCGGATAATGCTGGGTCCCATAGGACTCAATGACATCCCGGGCATAATTATCGGAAAAACCAGACTCATAATCCGTCAGGATAAAGACATTGGTATCAAAGTCCTGTGAAATCCGGGCGGCAAATTCTTCTAATTCCTGTATTTCCTGATCCGTAAATAATGAAGCCTCATCGTCTACGTGCGAACTGGCCGCATACACCGGCATCTGGATCATCAGCACCATGGCGCAGATGATCATAAGGTATTTCCAGAATTGTTTCATATTCACCTCGTCAGGGACAGATCCAGGATTTCCTGTGCAAAGCATCCGGTCTGTCTGATTCGCAAATTCATTATATCCAAACCAACTTCAACTTTTGAAATATCCTCTTCATTCCAACCTTACATCTTCATCGTCATTCAAAATCTTTTTGAGATTCAATGCTTTTGCTGCCTTTTCCATTTCCTTTTGGCCAGCGGCAAAGAAGAACAATTCCCCCGCTATGAGTGGTTCTGGGCGTTATTTTAAAGAAAAAGGCAGACCCCCAAAGAGATCTGCCATGTGCAGTTTTCGATAAATCAAATCTTTACAGGATTCAGTCTGAACCCACACCTGTTTCCAGCCTTAGGCTTCGTCTCTTGGCCAGAAGACTAGGTTCTGGGGAACGTAGTCGTAGTAAACGTTGATCGTATCCGAATGGCAGACATAGTAGTAGTTGCCAATCTTTTCGTATTTTGGAACGCCGCGTTCCACATCCATGAACCATTCAAAGTCCATCATGCGGGTTACAGAAGACTTCAGATAGTGGGTATGTTTATCCACATGGCCATTCATGAAGTTATCCATGGCAGGGCCGGTCGTCAGTTCTTCATAAGCATTGTTTGGATCTTCACTGAAAGTATAGCTGATGGCTTCCCCATTGAAGAATCCATTGGTCAGCGTGCCGGCGGCAGCCTGGATTTTCTGTTTGCCAGAGCCCGTTCTGAAATACAGAGCATTGCCCTGGGGACGAGTATCCGTAATGGCCGAAGCTTTCTGCAGTTTTTTGCGGCGCGGCTGGAAGATCAGAACTTGGCCTTCACCTACACCGGAAGTTTCTACGGTATCGTTGCCAACTGGAGAGTAGCCAACCAGGCGGCCGTTCTGGAACATGTAGTAGCGGTTTTCGAACTCGGAATACAGAGCATTCACAAGATCCGCCAGAATCATGCCCTGATCATGCAGACCGGTTAAATCACGACTGTTGGCCGCCCCAGTGCGCATGGTGGATTCAAATGTATTCATGGTATTGGTAATTTCATTGACCAGGCTTTCAGGCGGGCAGTTAACGGAAACGCCATACCAGCCGATGCCTTCCAGATTCCAGCCCAGAGTGCCGAGTGTATTGTTTTCGGTTACATCGGATGTGTAGTTATGGGATCCAGTTGCGGCGTTTGGATTGTACTGACGATAAATGGGAACGCCATTTCCTTCATTGGAATACCAGCCGACTTTTTCGTACACCCAGCCCAGCGCCTGCAGACCATCCCGTTCGCCGGCATCGGTGGTGTAATGGTGATCGCCCGCATTTGGATTGTACAGACGATAAACTGGAGTCGAACTGGTGGAAGGAGCGTACCAGGCAATGCCTTCAAATTCCCAGCCCAGGGTTTTCAGACCGTTGCGTTCTTCCACATCAGAAGTGTAGAAATGCTCACCAGAGTTGCGGTTGTACAGACGGTACATGGTAATCGCATCTTTCTGAGTCACCTGTCCAGAGTCTGGTTCCGTGCGGTTTACAACGCTGACTTCGTTTTGACTTAACGCTGTTTCTTCGGCTTCAGGCGCTTTGACATCAACTGTCTGCTCATCCGCCATCACAGGAACCGTAAGCATCATGGACATCGCACTCACTAAGGCGATTGGTGCAAATTTTGTCTTCATAATTTTTCCTCTCAATCAACAGACTGCTTAACCAGAGAGACTTTTCTGAAATGGACTTTTCTTTTGAATACAGAAAAGGAAAAGACTTGAATAAGCGCGATTCTCGCTTGAGAACAGACCATCTGACAAGAAACGTCTGGCTGCCCTTTTTGGAGGAAGCAATCCAGACATGACAGATGGGTACGATCGGTATACAGGAGGTTTTGAATCTTCCAGGAATCGAACAGAGTCAGAAGTCAAGTTCAAAGCAATGGGAAAGATCCATATCCTTGTAGCCTGTTATCTAATAGATTAAGGGATTCAAGCGGAAAATCAACCGCTATCCAGAAAATGAGTTGATTTTTTCACTTTACGTGCGGGATTGAAAACTCTATTCAACTCTTTCATCTTTTATCGAGAAATCTTTATTTTTGTATCCGTAAATCCCTTTCTCCACCAATCTGCGGCTTATGGACAGCTGTGCCTGCGTTCCTTTTTACGAAAAAACGGTAAACAGATTTGGACGTTCTGTTTACCGCTGCAACATTCTTTTTACCGTTATCGAGGAATTCAGACTGGAAGCTTCCAGATCTGAAAGCCTGAATTGAAAGAGCGAATTTTTCTGCCCGCAAAGGCGTGAGTTACAGGCGAGAGTCTGTCAGGACAAGGCAAGAGAAATTTGATTTCAGAGCAGATCATGGATAACTTTGCGGGCATTCATCGTCGCAAAATCAAGGGTGTTGATTTTCGCAACCTTCTTGCCGAAATGGCGGGTAATATCCTGGAGATGATAGCCAACCTGAGGCGTGAGCAGGATCTTGTCATAGCAGGACAGACAGATCTTGTCGAGCTGGGAAAATGCTGCGGATTCGACCTTGGTTGAACTGCCATTTTCATCGAGAATCTTCTGCATCATTTGGGCAAACAGACCCGAAGTGACACCCGATGTGCAGACAAGGAGCACCCGTTTGCATCCAGTGATGACTTGTTCAAGATCATTGATTGTTTTGGATTTTGCTTTTACAACATCCATAAAGGAAAGAGCAGCCTGGAACGTATCATCCGGATCCACTGGTTCCATATGTAAATAAAATTCGTTCTCGCCAGTCTGGGTATTTTCAACACTCAGCTCCAGAATCCCGGTTTTCTGATAGTCATAAAAATTTGCGGCAGCCAGATGGGAGTCAGTATGAATCACAATCGAATTCTCGTTCACCTTGGCCCCTTCAAAATTTGCCAGATAACAATACACGCATCGCAGATACGGGTTGATCATCCATTCCGGATATTTGATCCTGGTATTCATCGTCAGTCCCCCTTCCCTGAGTAATATCTTTATGCCTTCTTTATCTTCCAGCTTCAGTATAAAGAATTCAAAGCCTTCCTGCGGAGCAGAAAACCCTGTTTTTTGTGATACCGATTTCCTTTTTGGATTCGTATGATCTGGAACAGTTCTCTTCATCCACCCTCTTTTTTGACGGCTTCAGCAATTGTACAGTCCGATTCTTTCCTTTTGGCTTTGCGAAATGTCTATTCATTTCATAAATACGCAAATACACGCAGTGGTTTCACGACCTTTCTCTGGCCGCTTTTCACTTCTCTCCATCCAAACAATGCCATTCGGTTAACGACATTTTAGATAGCCAAATCGTCAGTTTAAGATGATTTGGCTTTTTTTGTGCATACTTAAAAAACAAAAACATTTAATGGTCAAAAAGTTGTCCTAAAGAGATAATTG
>CAJTLE010000062.1 GCA_910577085.1 uncultured Allobaculum sp.
TTTACCAAAAAACATAAACGTAATCCAGATATTGCCTTCTCTATCAAGGCAAATGTACCTGCATATGGCAAAACTGATTTCTTTCTGATTACTCTGCATTTACACTTGACATTTAATAGTTAGGCTTTTCAATGGATTGAGTCATTGGAATGTTGAATTTCTTTTCGAGAATTTCGCCTTGTTTTGCTGCACTCATTTTGTTTGAAAGCAGCACATAGAGCAAGCGAATAATCTCTGGAGCGTCTTCTGGGGGTCCTTCGTCACCCAGGTAGATCAGCTCCGCAAACCACAGGTTACTTCTTTTCTTCGGATTCTGATTGATTACGAAGCAGCTCAAGGTATTCGGGGCGCTCATTTTCTGGAATACCTGCCAACTCCATTGCCTGTTCTACAGAATAGTTAGATTTTGCGCAGATACTATTGAGAACGTTTAAATAAACGCTTCTAGCTTTTTCTTGCGCGAGTGCTTCACCTAAATTACACATAGTGTTGATCTCCTTTTCAATGGATTGAGTCATTGGAATGTTGAATTTCTTTTCGAGAATTTTGCCTTTTTTTGCTGCGCTTATTTCGTTTGAGAGCAGCACACAGAGCAAGCGAATAATCTCTGGGGCCTCTTCCGGGGGTTCTTCGTCACCAAGGTAGATCAGGACGATATCAAACAGATCATAATCACTGCTCTTTTCCGGACAGTTACCATACTGTGTGTAACAAGTCGGATAAATATGATTGATGGTATTGGCCCGGTACTGAGCCTGGTTTTTACAGATCCAGATTGAATAGACCTTCTGAATGTTTTCGTAATGAATTCCAGTAAATACTCGTCCTTTTTGTGCCACGATATTTTCACTGACGTAATATACCGTGCGTGCCATTAATCGACGGTGAGATTCAGGATTTTTTTGTCCTTCTACATTAATGATCAGATCGATCTGATTTTTCGAATCAGGAACATGGGATTTAAGCAGAATATCATAAAGAACGCCTTCATGATCTTCATATTTATGCACCGTATCAATACCGGTAATGAGTGGAGGGGTCTTATCAGAATTTGTTGGAACTTTAGACACCGCAGGTTTTCCTTCGATGTACCTATTTTCGATATTCTCCACAGAACACTCCTTGTATTCTTCTGCGATTCCTTTAAGAAGATTGGCCAGAATTACTTTTTCCGATAAAAGACGTTTACAGCAGGCATCATAATCCGCCTGCAACTCGGTGGTTCGAAGTCCCTGTGCAATTGATGTTTCAACTTTTTGGAATGCCATTTCTTTGTTCTCCTTTCCTTGTACCATATTTGGCTCAGAGGATCTACCGTCAATCTGATCATTTTTCAATCCATTTGATTCCATCACCGCAATAAAGCTGGTTGAACGAAAACAAGAATCGGATCAGTTCGTTGCAACCGATCTGGTGGATTACACTCAGAACTGAAGGCCAATATCCTCTGCTCACATATCTATACGCAGGAGGATAAAGGGTGTTTCAGAACTGAATAGATTTACAGAAATTTGTATTGAATCCAAATTTCAAAGCCTTGCCTTGATTTACTATGCTGAATGGATTCAAAGCACGACTTTATAGCATCTAAGATCCACGGCTCACTCTCATATACGCAAAATCAGGGGGATGTATCCAAAAAGCTTGAACATTTTAGGAAAAATTCTCAGAGTTAAATTTTCGAGATGTGCTGCCTCCTTTTATTGCCAATCCGATTGTCCGTAACGAGCAGCATTCAAAACTCACTGCTCACTTCTATGTACGCAAGATGCTTGAGGATGTTTCAAAACCAGGAAGTTTTTCCGAAAAAAATGAATACTTAGATTTTTGGAGTGAAAAAAGCTGTTCTGCTGATTTGGATGGAGTGATCTATATAGATAGGCATCGATTGGCGGTGGAGCAGTCCGATAAGTTGTGGAAGCCAGGAAAATCAAAAACGATATCTGTTCGAAATGTGGAAAATGAGCCAAAATAGAAGAAGAAAATCGGTGATAAATCGAGAAAATAAACAGATAAAGGAGATATGTATGGCAATTCTGAATGCGAATCTTTATTCAAACGCTCTGATGCGCACAGTTCCAGTGACGGTTGTTTTACCCAGTGATAAAGTCGATGCCAATGGAAAACGGATGGCGAAAGGACCATTCAAGACGCTCTATTTGCTGCATGGAATCTTTGGCGACAATACCGACTGGGTGATGGGGACTCGGGTCGTGCGTTGGGCGATGGACCATAATCTTGCGGTGGTCATGCCCGCAGGGGAAAACCATTTTTACGTCAATCATGGCCGCGGGCAGGAGTATGGAGAGTTTATCGGCCAAGAGCTTGTGGAACTGACAAGAGAAATGTTCCCGTTGTCCATCCGCAAGGAAGATACGTTTATCGGCGGTCTGTCGATGGGCGGGTGGGGCGCCGTGATCAATGGCTTGCGCAATCCGGATACTTTTGGCGGCGTCATTTCTCTTTCGGGAGCCATTCTGGTGGATGAAATGATTCCAGAAACAGACAGTCCGAATGTTCTGGAAGATCGCAAGTTCAATGTGGGCTGCTCAGGGCATGTCCGCGGCAGTATTCAAGGCTCTGAAGATGATCTGTTCAGACAGATTGCAGACAATGTTGCCAACCATAAAGAGCAGAAATATTATGTCGCCTGTGGAACGGAAGATCCGCTTCTTGTCGCAACTCAGGGCCTTTATGGCGCGTTAACGAATGCAGGATATCCGGTAACTCTGGATCTACAGCCTGGTGGTCATGAGTGGGATTTCTGGGATTCTCAGATCAAAAAAGTCATTGAGTGGATCGAGCCGAGCGAAGATGCTGCCATCAGCAGCGGAAATATTTCCTGATCTTTCGTTTTTGGCAGATACTTGATAAATGATCAATTCAGGTATAGTAGTTGCCTGAAACAGGGATAAACCAACTTTAAGTCTTAGTGCATTTCTATCAATTTATAAGGATTTAAATGACCTCAAGCCCGCGGTATCTTTCTTGGATCTGCGGGCATTTTTTTGTGGAAGACCCCTGAATCTGATGAAACGTTTGAAAGGTCTGATTGGCTTATTGTAAAGGAAAAAATCAAGTGAAGTGTCTCTGGAATACTCTTCAAAAATCGTCTTTTGATGCCATTTCTATCAAACCGGATACAAAGTGTTGTTTCCCGGTTCATAAAACTACATCCTTAACCAAACTTTAGGTCTACTATCAAGACTGGATAAAGTTGATAGGACATCGTGGTTGAAAAGGATCGGTTATGCCTTCTGGATATTATGACCATCCGCCTTCAGCCCAAAAGTAAAGCGCAATGGATTTCCCCCAGACCATTACGCTTTAACTTTCTGGGGCTCACAATCACCTTGTTCTTGCAGCCGCTGGCTGCTCATTTGAATTGAGAAGAGGAAACAGATCAGGAGGAAAAAGGATGTACACGATTGGCCAGGTATCGAAGATGACAGGACTGCCAGTTTCCACACTTCGTTATTACGACAGAGAAGGGTTGTTCCCTGATTTAGAAAGAGATGCCGGAATCCGTCAGTTCAGCGAAGCCGAGATTGAGATTATCAAGACAATCGACTGCCTGAAGAAAAGTGGACTGGAGATCAAGGCGATCCGTCAATTTCTGGAATGGGCCAAACAAGGAGAAAGCACCTTTCCGGAGCGTCTCCAACTCCTGGAGGCACAGCGTGAGGTGATGAAAGAAGAAATGGATAAACTGGCCGAGACGCTTGCCATGATTGATTACAAGTGCTGGTATTTTGCACAGGCAATCGAAATGGGAGAAGAAGCCGCTAACCAGATTCCACCCGAACAGATGCCACCCGAAATCCGGGAAGCCTGGAGTCGTCTGAAGTAGGAAATTGCTTTATCGTTGAAACGGCCTTTAAATCAGGCGATAAAGTTAAAAATGGGGGATATATTTGTGTTTATATCCAATGATCAGTCTGACTTTCTGCGGCAGACTGAAAAATTGAGGATGGACCTTTATTAAAAATCCGGCGCCCTGCGCCTTGGCTGTCATTTCAATGGGACAGCCTTTTTTCGTGGGCTGACGAAATTGGAGGACAAAAACGAAGAAGGAGAAGAAGGAAAAGCAGAAACGGAAAACCAGCAGCACGAAGCTGCTGGAAAGAATCAGATTGTAATTTCAATCGGGAAGCCTTCAACAGAAGCGATGACGCTTTCGTAATAGCCATCTCCAGTTGTTCTTGGTCCGTTAGTGACTGGATAGCCGCTTTCATCGAGCAGTTTGCTCAGACGATCGACTTCTTCTTTGCTTCCTACCGAGAAAGCCAGATGGGCATAGCCAGTAACGGGTTCGTTCGGATCGGCTGTTTTCAAGCCAGGTTTGGTCATGATTTCCAGTCGGGCACCATCATCAAAGGTGATGAAGTAAGACTGGAAGCCAGTTTTCTTGTTGTGGTAGATCTCGTTGGAAGTTCCGCCAAGAAACTTGGTGAAGAATTCACGGGCTTTTTCAAGATCCTGAACGTAGAGGGCAGCATGTTCAATTTTCATAAAGAGTCCTTTCTGAAGGCCGAAAAATCAGATTTCTTTTTTCGGTCATTCTATTTCTTATCACTCAAAGCATATACCTGTACGTACAACATTACAAATTTCTTTATCTATCGATTGAAAAGCAAAAGGTGATGACTGTCCTCACTACTGTGGCAGTTATGAATGTTAGACCTGCCTGGAAAATGAATCGGAGACGGATTTTTCTTCAGAGACCACGGAAAGGACAATACCCGTCTTCTATTTCTTCTGTCTCTTCCTTTATACCCTCTGTCTCTTCCTTTATACCCTCTGTCTCTTCATTTATACCTTCATTCTTTCTGAACCGGTCGTCTGATTTGTTGAGATCACTGACCGATCCGCCTTTACGGAAGGTAAATCCAAGGACCTGTAAAGTCGGAACAGTTTTTTCATGAATCATGGAGATCAAGGTGTTGGCACACACTTCGCCGGCTCCTTCGCAGTCGAAACGAATGGTCGTTAAGGAAGGAGAAAGCAGTTCGGATAAGTCATAGCCGCCAAAGCCGATTAACGAGACATCTTCCGGCACCCGAAGACCCGCTTCGCGCACTTCTTTGTAGCAGGCTAAAGCAATCTGGTCGGTTGCACAGATGAACAGATCGGGAACATGTTCCTTTAAAATCTCTCGGGTGGTTTCGCGGGCCTGATCATAAGAGAAGGCAATTTCTTTCATCTGGACATTATGGACTTCGGTATGATGGGCCAGTCCATCCATGACCCCGCGTCTTCTTTCCTGACCAATCGCATAGTCGGACTGATTGACGCTGATGTAGACAATATCTTTATGTCCCATCTCACTGGCATATTCACCAACCTGCAGTCCGGCCTGATAGTCATCGTAGATGACAGAAGTGCCCTGCGGAAAGCGCTGGCCCATGACCAGGAAAGGAACGTGGCTGGATTTCTGCAGCTTCTGATGCTGAGAATTGAGGTTGGTCGCAATCAGAACAATGCCATCCACGCGTAACGAGCGCAGATATTCAACTGCCGCAATTTCCCGTTCGAGATGATGATCTGTCGTTAAAATCAGGCAGGCGTAGCCTTGTTGACGAAGGGCATTGTCCATGGAGTTGAGAAGTCGGCCGGTGGAAGGGGAAGTCATCGTTGGAGCGACAACCCCGATCATCCGAGTTTCTTTTGCTTTTAAATTTGAGGCAGCGGCACTGGGTTCAAATCCGGTGCGTTCAACAACAGCGCGGATTTTTTCGCGGGTCTCCTCTTTGATGTATCCCTGATTGAAGTAACGGGAGACGGTGCTTTTGGCGACGCCGGCCTCACGGGCGATATCCGCCATTGTATATTTCTTCATCCAAATACCGCCTTTCTGAAAAAAGCCGAATCGGTGATTCGGCTCAAAGATCTGGGTCTTAAAATTCTGAAGTTTTGATGAAGCAAGGACATGAAGATTCTGGTTTTCTGAATCAGATTTCATTTCTCTTTTTTGTGAGTCTAATTTGGATTGTACAGGAAAGTCCGGGCTTCAGAGATTTGAAATCGCATTTGATCCAAATTTATGAAATCAATCCGATTTCTGATGGATTATGCATCAACTTCTGCCAGAAAGGCATCAACGGCTTCTTTGGTTGGCATGGCAGGAATGGCACCATGTTTGCGAACAGTCAGAGCAGCTGTCGCATTGGCAAAGTGCAAGAAGGATTCCAGGGTATCCAGATCGATTTCATCGAGTGGTTTGTCAGCATGAGCGACCTGGGTGAGCATGGCGGCCCAGAAGGAGTCACCGGCGCCATTGGTATCTGCAACTTCAGATTTAAAGCCATCGACAATGCGGGCCCCTTCTTTGTTGGCGACTAACGCACCATGGCTGCCTAAGGTAACCGCAACGATTTTTGGTCCCTGACCAAGCAGAATTTCAGCGGCTTCTTTTGGATCTTCATGACCGGAAAGCAGAGTGGTTTCTTCATCGGAGATCTTCATGATGTCGGCATACGGAACCAGGGAACGCATCTGTTTGATGGCTTCTTCTTCACTGTCCCATAACGAAGCGCGATAGTTTGGGTCATAGGAGATCGTGACGCCGTTGTCTTTGGCCAGTTCGATCGCTTTAAAAGTTGCACTTCGGGCTGGTTCATCGGTTAAGGATAAGGAACCAACATGGAAGATCTTCGAGTTGGCGATCAGATCCGGATTCATTTCTTCAAAGGTCATCTGGGTATCGGCACCAGGTTTGCGGGAGAAAGAGAATTCTCTTTCGCCATCGGGTCCAACACTGACAAAAGCCAGTGTGGTAAAGAAATCGCCGTCCTGAACAAGGTTGGAAACATCAACACCTTCGGCATCGAGGACACCTTTTAACATCGTGCCGTGCATATCTTCACCGGTCTTACCGATAAAGGCACTGGTTCCGCCTAAGCGTTTGACGCCAACGCATACATTGGCTGGCGCTCCGCCTGGATGCTGAGCAAACAGAGCAGCACCGCCTTCGTTGACGCCGTCAAAGGTAAAATCGATCAGGATTTCTCCAAAAGTAGTTACATCAGTTTTCATATTCTCTTTCTCCTACGCTGCTTGAGCAGTTTTTTAGATGGTATGGATTGTGCGGATTGAAGTGGTGAAGTCAGGCAATTGCTGGATCGCTTTTTTCCAGCTTTTCTTCAACTTCAAATGCATTCATGGTCCAGAGGGTTCCTTTGAATGGAGCGCTGGTGCAAAGACTCAGATCTTCTGGTGCATCGTAAATCCGGGTGGTCAGGGCATGCTGGCCATGGTTGATAAAAATTTCCAGGCTGGAAGTATCCGAGAAGACATCCAGACTTTCAATCTTGGCGATCGCAATGTGACGGCTGTTACGTCCAGAGCCGCTGGATTTGAGATCCATGGTAAACAGGCCATTGGCAAAGGATAACGTGCAATCCTTACGAAGCGTAATCGTCCAGGCATCGGTCTGAGGGTGAAGTTCCAGATGAACTGCCTTGCCTGGCAGAGTCAGGCAGCTGTCGGCCGCCAGATCGATGTCCAGTTTTTCGCCATGCAGATGGAGGATTTCTTCAATCGGGAACTGGTAAATTCGATCCTTTTTGAAATGCAGCTCCCGGGGCAGCGTTAAAGCGTGCTGCCAGTTGGCTTCCACCGTCGGGTTGGTGTAATCGGCATCGGGAATTCCCATCCAGCCGATCAGAATCCGGCGGCCTTTTTCATCCTGGAAACTCTGGGGAGCATAGAAATCAAAGCCGTTATCGAACTCTTTGAAATTGGACACTGTCTGGTCATGGTCAAGCGATCCATTCACCTCAAACCATCCATTCTGATAAATATTTTCGTACAGAATTCCGTCCTGCGCTACACCTTGCGGGCAGGTCATGAGAATTGTTTTGCCATCGAGTTCAAAAAGATCCGGGCATTCCCACATGTAGCCAAAATCCTTTTCAGGCCGGATGGTCGAGATGTGTTTCCAGTCGTGCAGATCTTTGGAGACGAAGACTTCAGCCTGGCCATGGCTGTCTTTGGTGCGGGCTCCTAAAACCATGTAGTACTGGCTATCACGTTTCATGATTTTTGGATCGCGGACATGGCAGGAGAGATCGTCAGGATAATCTTTGTTTTTGAGCAGAACTTCTTTTGGGCCAAATGTAAAGCCATCGGGGCTTTCGCTGTGGACAACCCAATGGATCCGGCCGCTGTTGATGTAGTCATAGTCCCCGGCAAGCTTGTTGTTGCCCGTGTAGAAGAAATGCAGTTTGCCATCGTCATCGATGAACGCACTGCCGGAGTACGAACCTTTTCCATCCGCTTCGGTATCCGGAACAAAAGGATCGTTTTCTTCCTGGTAGTGGATGAAATCTTTGGTGGTGTAATGACCCCAGCCGCGATGATCGGCTCCGGTTGGATTGCCTGGTGTGTATTGATAGAAGATATGGTACAGACCGTTGTACTGACAAAGACCATTCGGGTCATTGAGCCATCCAACAGGCGGCATCAGATGATAAGTCAGGCGGTTTGGATCCTGTTTGACTGCGTTTCTTGCTTTCTGGCTTTGAGGGCGGGTAAATTCTTCGCGTACTGAGTTCATAATGTTTCCTCGTTTCTATTGGGTCAGAGAATTGCTGATGGGTATTGCTTATTGTTGATGGTTTAAAAAAGACAGCAGCGGGCAGGTCCATTGAAAATTAACAGGGGGAGAAAGGGACCAGTCATCGCTGCTGTCAGGGGTACAGATCCCGATGGTGAAAAGAGAGGATCTGTACAGATGGGGGGTGCCGAACATAAGTGAGCCTGAAAGAGAGATGGCTGTTTTTCTTATTGTATCGGGTATTGCATTGGGAATTTGTAAGGGAAGGTAAATTTACGGTTTATCTTCAACTTTTTCGTGTGTTTGTAAATTTCTTGCTTTTCTAAATTTCTAAGTCTTTTAAGTCGTCTAAACTTTTGACTTTTCTTATTCAGAAATCGTCACGACGGTTTCACCAGCTTTGACTGGTCCTTCTTTGACCATCGTAAATGGTTTTGCGTTGGTAACAACAACAGGGGTTTCAATCGACAGGCCGGCATCCTGAATGGCTTTCAGATCAACTTTCAGTAAGAGCTGACCAGCTTTGATTTTGTCACCCTGGTTGACCATGGTGGTAAATGGTTTTCCTTCCAGGTTTACAGTGTCCATGCCCACGTGGATTAACAGTTCGGTTCCATCGTCGGATTTCAGACCAATCGCATGTTTGGTTGGGAAAATCAGCATGATTTCACCATCAACTGGGGAGTAGAGGTTGCCATCTTCTGGGGTAATCACAATGCCATCGCCCATGGCTTTGGAAGCAAAGACGCCATCTTTGCATTCAGATACAGGTTTTACAGTGCCGTTGAATGGTGCATGAACAGCGTGTTTGTCATCAGAATCTACAGTTACATTTGTTGGAGCAGCGGATGGTTCTTCTTTTGTTTCTTTCTTAGCATTTTTCTTGAGGGAGAAGCCTTTTTTGCCAGAAGTTTTTTCGTCAGCGCCTTCTGGATGTTTTTTCATGAAGTACCAGGTTAATCCGAAGGATACAGCCATCGATAATGCGATACCGATGAAGAAGTTACCCCATGATTGTGGAGCGATTGAAATAAAGCCAGGCAGACCAGCAGCACCCATTGCTAAGGCAAGAGTATGAGTTGCAGCAATCCATGCCGAACCAACAGCGGAACCGATGATTGCAGCGTAGAACGGATATTTCAGTTTCAGTGTGACACCAAACATTGCTGGTTCCGTAATTCCAAGCAGAGCGGAAATACCGGAAGCCGAGCAGATGGATTTCAGTTTGTCATTCTTAGTTGTCATTAAAACCGCAAGAACAGCAGCACCCTGAGCAACGTTGTTCATCGAAGCTGTTGGGAAGATGAAGGATCCGCCAGTGGTTTCAGCTGCAGCAATCAGCTGAGTTTCAATTGCGGTGAAGGAGTGGTGCATACCAGTGATGGTAATTGGAGCATATAACAGACCGAAGATAGCACCGCCGACAAAGCCGAGTGTGGAATAGAGCCAGGACAGACCATAAGCAATCCAGTCACCAACGGTACGCATGATTGGACCAACAAACAGGAAGGTCAGAACTGCAGTGATCAGGATCGAGAGTAATGGAGTGGTCAGGTTGTCTAACCAGCTTGGAGTGATCTTGTGCAGTTTCTTTTCGATAGTAGCCAGAATCCAGGACACAACCAGAACAGGAAGAACAGTTCCCTGATAGCCGATGGCCTGAACTTCAAGACCAAACCAGTTCCATGTTGGGATGGATTCCGCAGAAGCTAAAGCGTAAGCATTGAGCAGATCTGGATGAACCATGACCATACCCATGGCAGCACCAAGGTATGGATTACCACCAAATTTCTTTGTAGCGGAGATACCGATCAGAACCGGCAGGAAGGTAAATGGAGCATTGGCACATAAGTTGATGAAGGAAGCCAGACCTTCAAATTCCGGCATGATTTCGATCAGCGATTTTCCGGGAACAAACAGACCTGAAGCCGTCAGGACGTTGTTGAGACCCATTAAAAGACCACCCGCTACGATAGCCGGGATGATTGGAACGAAGATATCAGACAGGACTTTGACAAACCGCATCACTGGGTTGCCTTTTTTACCATTGGATTCTTCGGCTGGAGCAGCCGCTGCACCAGCACCTAAGCCGGTTTCTTTAAGAACTTCATCCGTAACAAGATTTACGGTTCCAGATCCAAGAATGATCTGGTACTGATCGTTAGCCAGGAACACGCCCTTGACCTGGTCAACGTCGGTCAGTTTTGGTTCGTCGACTTTGTTATAGTCGCGCAGTCTCAGACGAAGTCGGGTTGCACAATGAACCGCTGAGATGATGTTTTCTTTGCCGCCTACATCCTGAATGATGTCTTTGGCGATCTGGTTGTAATCCATACAGTCTCCTTTTTCTGCTTTCGCATTTCTCTTAACCGGTTTGTGGAACCGGTTTTTACGATCTCATAATATTCTGGTATCGGTTTCATGTCAATTGTCTTTTTGAAATTTCTTAAGTTTTTTGAAAGGGCTTAATCTATGGGTTAAAGGCATATCAAATTCCCGTAAATAACTCAAGATTATAGACTTTCGAGTTTGGATTATTAGAAAACCGATTCCACATACATTCTTCAAAGTTCAAGATTACCCATATCAGAAACGAAATAATCCTAAAATACGGGTGATTATGGAAGGAAGAAGACAGAAGGTTTTGATTGAGCAGCCGTCAATGATGACAAAACTGCATTCTGGAAGGATCGCACCGGTTTTATGAAGAAAGACTTTAAGAAATTTAAAGGGATTTAAAACAAGAACAAAAACAGAAAATACATACCACTCACACAACATCCCAGACAAAGAAGGCTGTCGACAGCAAAAAGAAGGCTGTCGACAGCAATAGGGGATAGAGAACAGAGACAGAAGATAGAGCACGGAGATAAAGAATTGCGGATGGAAATCGAGGAAAGAGGTTGGAAGAAATAAACCTTAGATGCCCTGGTCGCAAGAAAATTGCCTCTATAGCAGAGATTGAAACCGAATACATGGTATTTCGCCCTTAAAAATGTTGATTGGTCATCAAAAATAATTGATCGGTCAACAAATCGGGAGTAATCTGAGCCCATGGAACAGACAGAAAAGATGATCAAGTTTCTCAACACGCTTGGGGCGTTGGGCAAACAGATCAATAAATTCAAAGCGATTTATATGGAAGAGCAAGGCCTGAAGGGATCAGATCTTTCTTTATTGCTTACGCTCGACACGCATCCGCAGGGACTTCGGCCCGAGGAACTCTGTTCCTTGATTCATGCCGACAAAGCCCTGATTTCGCGCTCTTTAAAAAACCTCAAGACCAATGGACTGGTGATCAAAGATGAGACCACCGTCTATAAAGCTCGTTATTACTTAACCCAGAAAGGTAAAGAGCTGACCGAATATCTGGAAGTAGAAGCGGCAAAAGTTTTTGAAACCAGCCACATGGCCATCGATCAGAAGCAATGGGAAGCTTTCTATGACTTCAGTACTGCATTGACCACTCAACTCGAACAGCAGATCGAAGCTAGAAAGAAACACCAGCTCGAACAGAAAAACAGCCAGGAATCATTTCCTGCTGAAAACCAGGCCAGCTAAACCGGTAACCTGGATCAGAAGTAGAGGATAAACCCTTGAAACACCAAATTTGATCCCAGCTGCCAGGCTGTATATGCAGACAACAAGAAAACAAAGACGATAAGAAGAAACGATAAGAAGAAAAGAAAAGCCGCAGCGCGGCAGAAAGGATTTCTATGATTTGGATTGTTACCGACAGTGCACAGGAGACAAAAGACGCAAAGGACAAAGGCCTTGTCGTTGTCAAACTTCCGGTGCTGGTCAATGGCGAAGTGCCACAGGAAGAAATCACGGACGAACAGTTTTACTTACTGCTCGACTCAGAAAGCGTCAGTCTGACCACTTCTCAGTTCTCGCCAGCCGCTTTTGCGGATTTGTTTGAAGAACTCTTGAAAAATCCAGAAGACGAAGTGGTTGCGGTTTTACTCTCCTCCACCCTTTCAGGAACCTATAACTCCGCAAGACTTGCCGCCATGGAATTTGATGGCCGCGTTCACTTAGTCGATTCCAATAATGCCTGCCTGTCGCAGACGGCTTTAGTGCAGGAAGCTTTGCGTTTACGCGATCAGGAAATGAACGCCGCTGAAATTGCGGATGCCCTGGAACAGGCCAAAAAAGAAGTGAAACTGTTCGCGTTAGTTCCAACGCTCAAATATCTCAAAAAAGGCGGCCGGATTTCCGCTGCAAGAGCCACGATTGGTGAACTGGCCGGGATCAAGCCAATTGTAACTATCGATGAGAACGGAGAAGTCGGGGTTGCTGCTCAGACTCGTGGGATCAAAAAAGCCATCCGCCAGATTGTCAGTCTTGTAGAAGAGGAAGGACTGGATCTGAATCGTCCAATCGTTCTTGGCTATTCTGGTCTGGATGATGCCAATGTCCATGCACTGATCACCGAACTGGAAAGTGCACTGGGCACGGATTTATCTCATGTTGAACCATGCTCCCTTTCTCAGGTCCTTGGTGTTCACGTTGGTCCAGGGGCTGCTGGTATTGGCTTCTTTACCAAGAAGTAATTCCAATTGCGAAAAACAGGAATCAAGAAGCATACTGGAAACAGAAAATGCACAGATGCCTGATGAAGCAAAGAGAGGGGAGTATTGATGGATATTCAGACTGTAACAGAAGAATTGAACCAGATGACGGAAGAAAGGGACTGGGATCAGTTTCACTCACCGGAAAATCTGGCGAAGTCGATTGTCATTGAAGGAGCAGAATTGTTGGAATGTTTCCAGTGGGATTCCAATTATGATCTGGAACAGGTCAAAGCAGAACTGGCGGATGTTTTATCCTATTGCCTGATGCTTTGCGACAAACTGAATCTGGATCCAGCTCAGATCGTTCACGATAAACTGCAGGCGACCCTCAAAAAATATCCGGTAGAAAAAGCCAAAGGTAAAAATACGAAATACACAGATCTTTAATAAAGAGTAAAAATAAAGCTGAAAACAGGATGAACTCCAATCGAATCTGACCTGACGGTCATCGATGGTGTTCGTCCTGTTTTTGTTTTAGAGGGCAAAGGAGACTGGAAAATCGATGAAGGCCTGGAATATACGAAGGGTAGTTTTGTTTAAACGTGTTTATACTTTAAGAAGTAGTTTGTTATTCAGGGGGAAGATATGTATGTCGAGCCGAGAAAAGATTGTTAAGCTTGGAAAATGGGGAAATGGACTGGGAGTTCTTATCCCCACTGCGTTCGCCCAACAACTAAAAGTATCCCCTGGAGATCAGATGCGGCTTGTCCTGAATGAGCAAAGTCTTCTGATGATTCCAGTGAAGAAAAAGAAGACGCTGGCAGAAAAATTCGCCGAGTATGACGGACCTCTCCAGTTGACGGAAGAATGGAATTTTAAACCAGCAGGAAATGAGTTGGACTGGTAAGAAGTCTCCAGGAGGTAACGCTATAAAAAACTACGAACAGGGGGACATTGTCCTGATTGATTTTGGACGTCCAAATCCCGGAAATGAGCAGGAAGGGAGAAGACCTGTACTTATTGTTTCAAATGATCTTTTGAATCAGACAGGGCTCTACTGGGTAGTGCCGATCACGAGTACCAGCAAACCTTTCCCAACAAGAATTGCTCTGGATAGCAGAACCGTGACAACGGGATACACTTTAGTCGATCAGCTTCGGTCTATGGATCTGGCTAAAAAACATCCAGAGAAAAAAGAAGTATGCCCAACGGACATCCTTCAAGAAGTAATGGATACCATTCGTTCGATTGTAGAAGTTCGATAAAGCGTACAAGGGGCTGCCTGGCTCCCAGTATTTTTTATGCTTGAAAGCGGTAAAGCAAAATAGGGCGGATTCTCTGATCTCTCTCTTATTTCTATTGAATCTGTCTCTAGTTTCTACCTCACATCATATTGGTTTATCTAGTCTTAATCGGATGATTTTTCCTACCGCTTTCAGCCTTTCAATGGTCAAATCCTAATCATGGTAGGCATATTCTCTATATAATCTGTTCCATAAGGAGGGTATTTTTTATGTGTACCGGTCTTTTATACAAAAATGGAAATTATACTTATTTTGGACGGAACCTGGATTTGCAGTACAAACTCGCAAATGATGTAACCGTCTGCCCACGTAATTACGTTCTGAAATACCATCACCTGGAGGATATGCCTCATCATTCCGCCATTGTCGGCATGGCAATCACTGGATATGGATATCCTTTATTCTTTGAAGGTGTCAATGAATACGGAGTTGGCGCAGCCAGCCTGAACTTCCCTGGATACGGGAAATACAATCCAGAACTGGAAGAAGGAAAGAAGAATGTCACATCCTTCGAACTGATCCCATATCTGCTGTGCACCTGCAAAAACCTCGACGATGCGAAAAAAGAACTCTCAGAAATCAACCTGGTTGCTGATGACTTCAACGAGAAAGTTGCTTCTGTCCCCCTGCACTGGATCGTTGCCGATAAAAACGGAAGCGTCATTGTAGAAAGAACCGCAACTGGACTTCATGTTTACGACAACCCACTCAACGTTCTTGCCAATGCACCAGAATATCCAACACAGGCCGTAAACTTTGCCAACTATCTGAACCTGACTTCTAACTATCCAGAAAACCGCGTTGCTCCACAGCTCAACGTTCCAATTTACAGCTCTGGAATGGGCACTGATGGCCTGCCAGGCGGCCTGGATTCCATGTCCCGCTTCAGCCGTATTGCCTTCATGGCCAATAACTCCAAAGCAGAAGAAACAGACGAAGCAACCTTAACTCAGTTCTTCCATATCATGCAGACTGTCCAGCAGATCAATGGGGCAAACTGCGAAAAAGAAGGACTGTATGAAATCACCAACTACACCGCTGGTGCCAACCTGGATACCATGGATTTCTACTGGACAAGCTATAACAACCAGCAGATCCAGGGCCTTCATACCAAAGGTCTTGACCTCGATCAGTCTGAGCTCATCATTTACCCAGTAGGTAATGAGCAGTCTGTAAAATGGATTGGCTAATTGGCCAAGCTCCAGCCTCTACCCCCACAGACGCTCAACGATATTGATTTCAATTCAGATTTATCTCATCAACAGAATTTCATCCGGTGAATTTCTGCGGATAAATCTATAAAAATACGATTTATTCAAAAGCATTAACGAACCCCCGCTTTTGAAACCCAAACAGGACGCGACTCTCTGCCTGAGACATGGTTATGAACCACGGCAGAGGATCTCGTCCTGTTTTTTTAGGTAGAACAGTATTCGGCAGCCAGGTTTTGATCCGATTGAATCCCTGCCCGACTTTCTTTTTGAGGATCACAGTCCCTGGTCGTTTTTTGGCTGACCGAGGATAAAGCTTTTCAGACGCAGTTTGGTCCGGGCGATCTTCTGCATCCAGGAGGAGCAATATAACACCCCCGTTAACAAAACCCCGCACGTAAAGCCAAGCATCATCGAGGCAATCGATTCCCATGGTTCGGCATTGGTCAGCCGCATACTTTCAAGAATGGCATAACCAATCAAGGTGATAAAGGCGGCTACGAACAGCCACATCATGCGGCGGGAACGTTTCTGTTCCATCAGGGTACTGTAATCGGCGACTTTGCGAATGGTTTGGTTGTCTGTCATATTGTCTTCCTTCTTTCTTCCGTCCAGAATTTCATCCATGCTGATGTCGTAGAGTTCACTTAAAACAAGAAGCAGGGAAAGATCGGTCAGGGTGGTCCCGTTTTCCCAGCGGGATACGCTACGATTGGAAACCCCAAGCTGGTCAGCCAGTTCCATCTGCGTCCAGCCCTTTTCCTTGCGCAGGCTTCTGAGAAACTCACCTATTTTTATTTGGCTCTGTTGTACTTTGGGTGGGTTTTTGAGTCGAAAAAAAGGGGATGTCATCTTTTTTGACGGATGACACCCCCTGTATATAAAGCATAGATATGAAAAAGGACATGTGTTATCCTTAAGTTTCC
>CAJTLE010000063.1 GCA_910577085.1 uncultured Allobaculum sp.
TAAACCCCTTGCGTGCTCCCAGAACCTGTGAAAAGCCAGTCTTGCGAGCGAGGCGACAGAAGGAAGGGACAGCGACCGCTCAAAGGGTGTTTTTGTCAGGTTTACCCACCTGAAGTGCAATAGCCTCTCAAAAAATTATGAGTTCTAATTGAGAGCTGTGCTGATCATTAAAACCTCATCCAGCAGTTTCTGGGCGTCCTGACTGCCCTGCTCAACGGCTTTTTCCAGCCATAATGCGGACATCAGGTTATCTTTGTGAACCCACTGGCCAAGATAGAAGCACTTGCCAAGAATGAGCTGAGCATCAGCGCAGCCATGGCAGCCGGCCTGAATCAGATAATCCATTCCCTTTTCAAGATCAAAACCAACACTTTCCAGTCCAACAACATTTCCAAGATACAACTGACCTAAAACATTCATCGCCTGAGCATTGTCATTGGTAGCGGATAAAGTTAGAAATGAAATTCCTTCATCAATGCGGCTTTCATTGAGGTCGAGAATACCGGCAATATATTGGGCAGAGGAGCTATTGGAGTCCAGTGCCTCTTCCAGCCAGTCTGCGGCTGCCTGCTTTCCACTCTCATTCTGGTAAGCTTCATACAGATCCATGCAGGTCTGCCCGTCACCAAGTTTAGCCTGGGCATCGAGCTTGTTTCGAAGTGTAAGACTCATCTGTAAGCCCTCCTTTTTCTTACTCACATACTAACGCATAAAAATTCCATTAAGACTCTCAATGCCTGCTTTTTCTCGGTATATTTCGCAAAAATTCGATATTTACATTGACTGGAAGTGCAAAAAAAGATAACCTAAACAATCAGTTTCAATTGGTTTTCCATACAAAACCCATAATTTTTAATTGCTTCTTAATGTGAAGTGACTCTCTCTTTATTCCAAACCCATTTTGCGGCTCTCTTTAATTCTTTGAAGTCGATTAATTTGAATCTATGCCAAATATCGGTAAACTGAAACCGTACGAATGGAGGGATTTTCCATGAAAATTACTGAACCAGCTTTAGCTGAACTGAAAAAACTTCTGTCGGATAACGGTGCCGATGGTCTGGAAGTTGTTTTACAGCAGACTTGCTGCGGCGTAAGCCCAGCATTCCAGATGGTCCGTTTCGACGAAAACGATAAACCTGAAGATGTAGACGGTGTCATGATTTTAGCTGACGACCCACGTGCCAAAGAATCTGTTAAAGATGTCATCATCGATTTACAGAATGGTGAACTGGTTGTCTTTAACCCTGTATGCGGATGCGGCGGACATGATCATGGTGACGATCACGAATGCTGCGGTGGACATGGACATGACCACGGTGACGATCACGAATGCTGCGGTGGACATGGACATGACCACGGTGACGATCATGAATGCTGCGGCGGACATGGCGGCTGCAATCACTAAGCCAGACCTGCTTTTTCTGGTTTACCCCTTTAAAATCCAAAACTAAATCAGCCAGAGCGTTTGATGGGCTCTGGCTTTTTTCGTGTTGGAAGCAGTCAGAATCGAGAACCGAAGAAGCAATCAAAACAAAACGGGGATCCCGCAAGCCATACTGTCTTTGATTGATTCAAAATGGAAAATTCTCATTTTACGGGATTTGCGTCATGGCACCATGCACTTTGGTCAGCTGCAACGCTCTATTGGTTCGGTCTCTCAGAAGGTTCTGACTTCTTCCCTTCGCACAATGGAAGAAGATGGTCTTGTTCATCGCGAGGTGTATGCCGAAGTCCCGCCCCGCGTAGAATATTCGCTGACTGAACTTGGCCTTTCTTTGACTCCGATTCTTGATGCGATGGAAAACTGGGGCACGGATTACAAAAACCGACATCGCGTCTGATCAAGAGTCGGTCCTGTTCACGGAGACCAGGCCCGGAGACCCCACCATCGGTATCTAAACCACAAGCCACCCTCTGGGCACACAAAAAGCCTGAGATTTTCTTTCTTTTTCAAGAGGCAGAAATCTCAGGCTTTATTTTTCAAAATCTTACTGACTGGTTTCTTCAGTCTGTCGCTTCAATCCTGGTCGTTTCAATCCCATTCTGGAATTGAGCACCGGCTATCGATGATTCACTCTATTTCAGTTTCAGAACTGTGCGATAAACATCGTCTTCTTTGACAAAACCAGTTGGTTCCATCAGATCGGCCGCCATGCCATAAGCTCTGACAACTGGCAGTTTGCGACGGCGGGATTCTTCGAGCAGACGCTTAATGATTTCCTGTTCATAGCCACGGCCTTTCAGTTCCTCTTCAATCCAGAAGTTGCATAAGAAACCTGTGCGGCCATCTGGCAGTTCAACCGTTGGCGGCGTAAATACCCAGGCAATTGCACCGGTGGCAACAATTTTGTTTTTCCACCACGCTACGATCTGGTACAGTGCACCATTGCGTAACTGTGCAGAGAAATAGCGGTTGAGTTCGAAATCCAGACTGTCGTCTTCGACACCCAGTTCTTTTTTCTTCAGCGTGATCAGTTGTTCTACATCCCGGCGGGTTGCATGATGGTAAACGATCTTTGGCACTTCTTCAAAGGCGATTTCGTTGGCTTCGCACCAGTCACGGGCGAACTGAACATACTGGTCGTCTTCGTATTCGTACCACATATTTTCAAGGTTATAGTTTTTCAGAACGGTCTTGAAACGGCGGTATAATCCTTTGCCGCTGTTGAGCGCTGCTTCCAGAGCTTCTTTGGCCTGGCCTTCTGGCAGATCCCAGGTGAACTGACGCATCATACGGACTTCCCCGGCGTCTCTGGAATTTGGCATCAGGATCAGGGAGTCATAATATTTATCGATTTCATCATCAATATCATTGAGCTCCCGGGGCGGTAAGGTGTCATCACGCATAATGATTTCCCCGCTGCGTGTGTTGAGGTAGTATTCGATCCGGCTGGTTCCGCCTTGAATCGCATCAATAATTTCATCTAAATCAATTGTCATCGAATCTTTTCTCCTGTCGTCTACCTATTATATCAGTCTTCTAACCATCAAAAACAACCTCTTCCGGCTAACCCATAAAAGTTAATGTGCTTTTTTAAAGCGGAGTCCCAATCAGCTCGGTCTTTCTTCCTGCTGCTTCTTCAAAAGCCGCAGTTCTTCCTTACGGCGCAGGGTGAGCAGATCATCCGCAAACTGTGCATTTTCAAGCCGCCATGCCCCAAAGCCTGCCGCCTCCAGATCGATCCCTTCCTGAATCTGAAGGATCCGGCCATACCAGACAATGGTCTGATCGAGAATCAGGCAGTTTTCCACAATCCGTTCATGAACATGGATATGAATGCCCCGGCTTTGCAGGCGAAAGAGCTGATCATTTTCGATGGTTTCGACAAACAGATCCACCCGGATCTTTCTGCTTCTTGTCTCTAAATGACCAAGCAGATCCAGCAGGCGGCCTTCTTCTTCGGGTAAGACCTGACGTGTCGCGAAAGCAACTCTTGCCTGGACATTTTGAAGATCCTGGCCAAGGTAAGTCAGGGCTTCTTTGCCGGCATACTCTTTCGGTTTCCACGCCTCGGGCAGTGAGCAGGTCTGTTTAAAGGGCTGCGCCCATTCATAGCCCTGTTTTTCGTATTCACGTTTACGGGCTGCGTACATGTTATTGAGCATTGGGACCTGTTCATCGAGGTAGTCATAGACCAGCACCTGTTTTTTCGAAGCTGTCTGCCGGTGGATTCGTCCAATGGCCTGCGAGATGGAAACCTGCGAACGGATCGGCAAGGCAAGCATCAGGGTATCCAACGGTGGAAAGTCGAACCCTTCCCCAATGCTCGAATATGTTCCTACGAGCACCACATGATCTTTGCGCGCAAGTTCTTTCAGTTTTTCATGGTTGGCGGCTTTTTCTTTTGGATCCCCCGCATACACAAGCAGATTCAGTCTGGAATCAATGCTTTGCAAGGTACGGGCCAGTATACGGGCATGTTCAACGAAGCGGGTCAGCACGAGCACCGTTCTTTTCTGATCCACGGCCGAGAGAACATCTTCCAGAATTCTGGCATTGCGTTCCGGATCGAGGGAGGCCTGCTGGGTAATGCGGGTAAAGTCTCCGCCAAGATCTTCCCCATATCCGGTAAAAGAAGTTGGCCGGACGGTAATGGCTCTTGAAAACGTCTGTCTGGCCATCTGATCGCGGGCAGTAAACTGGGAAACCACCGGTCCCAACTGCCAGTAGACTTTCGCAAACAGACCGTCATTGCGTTTTGGGGTGGCGGAAAAGCCGTATACATACCTCGCTTTTGCCGACTCCAGAATCGTCTGGGCCACTGGACTGGCCGCATGATGGCATTCATCAAAAAGAATCAGGCCATAACGCTCCAGCAGACTATCCAGATCGTCCCGTTTGGTCAGGGAAGGTATCATCGCCACATCCACCCGGCCAGTCAGGGCTTTGGTGGAAGACTGCAGAACACCGATTTTGCCAGGATATTTTGTCGAAGAAATCTTGAACTGTTCGAATTCTTCGTCTTCAAATTCCAGAAATTCATTGAGGGTGCGCACCCACCCGGAAAGAATTTCCCGGGAATTGACCAAGACCAGTGCACTGGTTTTCTTTTCAGCAATCAATGCCGCGCCCATAACCGTCTTTCCGGCTCCAGTGGCCGCCTCCAGAATGCCGCAGCGGCCCTGGGCTAATGCATCGACCAGACCAATCTGTTCTTCGCGCAGTTCGCCCCCAAAGTTCATGGGCAGCGATTCGCCGGGAATCGTTTCGTCAAACAGATCAAAATCAATCTGCGCCTGTTCGAGCTGTTCCACCAGCATCTGCAAAGTGCCGCGCGGCAAAACAATCCGGTCGTCTTTGAAATGGACACTCGAAAGCACATGCGGTCCGCTGACAAAGCGGGTATTCTTCCCTGAATATTCCGGATTCCAGCAGCTGCCAAGCATCAGTAAGGCCATACGCAGGCCATCTTTGAGATTTGACGTCTCAATTTCAATGCCGCTGTTGACATGGATCTGCATTTTTCCTTCGATATCCCGTTTCTCAAAAAGAGAGGAATCGAGAACATGGGTATCAAACAGCGTTTCAGCATAATCAAAGCCTTCTTCAGATGGACTGGATTCACTTACCGTTTCCGGCAGGCGCAGCTCCAGTCGGCTTTTCAGATTTTCCTTGCGGGAGGCTTTGATCAGCTGATCGATCCTGGCCAGGCTGATTTTGGGAGTCTGCCTTAATACCGTCCAGACATCCGGTCTTTTCGGTTTCCAGTTTTCATCCAGCCAGACAGTCAGGCCCTGCTGCATGCTGGCCATGCGCAAAGGCAGTTCCATTGACCAGCCGGGATCGCCCGGTTTGTTGGGCAGTTTATTGGGGATCACACAGTCAAACACCCGCAGTTCATCCAGCGCTTCCTGTTCAATCGCTCTTAAAATCAGAATCTGACCAAATTCAATGACTTTGGCCGCTTCAATGGGCTGTTCCAGAAAGAACCAGAGCGTAACGGCTTTTCCATCCGCATTGATGACCTTCAATCCATCCATCCCCAGACTGACAGCGGTTTTGAGCAGCTTGTCGGCAAGAACTTTCTGACGTTCCAAAGAAACATCTTCCAGTCGGGCAAAATCAAAGACCATTAATGATGTCGTTCCATTGGCAAAAAACGGGCAGATGCGCAGCTGATTATAGGGAATGTCCGGCCGCCCCGAAAAATAGGCATTGAGCACCTGGCGGTTGAGGGTCTGGTTTTCCTTGTATTTACAGTTCTTGCAGGGAGAAACGCCCGGTTTCCAGACAAACGAAGGACTCGTTTTCGGACAGATCGAAGTGCCGTCTCTTGTACAGGGAACATACATGGCTCCTGACTTGGCGGTGCAGTAAAAATGATCCGGCCGGCCTTTGAAATAAGACGCAAAAAGATCCAGATCGGGTCTGTTCGAGACGGAAACAGCCGGAACCGGTGGAACAGGTCCAGAAGGAGAAGAGGAAGAGAACGTCGGGGCCGCTTTCAAAGCAGAATTTGCTGCCGGAGCAGCAGCGGACTGTGAAGCAGAATGGTTTTCCGGGCTGGAAGCCAGGTGGTTTTGCGAACGTGGAAAAGCAGCAGATGAAAAGACCCGGTTCATGGCTTCAAGCACCCATTCGGGTTTCTTGACCGGGATCTGATGGGCTTCCAGCAGATTATAAAGATGCTGAATTTCCTGGAGATAGTCTTTTTCCTGATTGATATCCATGGCACTGATCCTTTCCCGTCTCTACTCTTTCGTCTCTACTCTTTCGCTGCATCTCAATGGGGTTGAGTAGCTTTCCACCCCTTCAACGGTTTGCTTTGTTCCTGTCCTGAAACCGGATTGTTCTGTTTTTCTTCCTGTCTATTGTATCGTTTTCAGATGATTTCGAACATTTGTTTTTCTTTTCCTCAAGGTTTGCGACGTTTAATCTCATCGCCAGGACCAAGATGGCCGACCAATAAAGATGAGTTGGGATCGTGATCGGCAATGTTGCGGCGAATCGCGTTCTCGTCATAGTTGGCATAGCAGTATCGGCACAGATGGCTGCACGTATTGTAGACCCCGATATCGGCCATCTCTACACACTCGCAATCTCTGGCTTTCCACTTCTTAAAAACTTTTCCTGTCATGGCATAGGCTTTCTTCATCGAAAAGCAGCCACCCTCGGGAATGCCGTACTCAGCCAGAATTCCTTTTTCGCAGCACGTAAACACCTCCAAGTGATGACGGGCCGCGCTTTTCGCAAAACCTTTGCCAATGGCTTCGAGTTCTTCAGGGGTGGGCTGATGAAACGCCAGTTCATGCGCGTTTTTGCGAACATTTTTATAGTCATCCAGAAAGGAGATGGAAATTGATTCGACACAGCCTTCCACAAGGGAACACAGTTTTTCAAAAGCCCGCAGGTGATACTCCACCGGATATCGATCCGATAAAATAATCGGATCATAGCGCACACTCAGACTTTCCTTGCCCAGAATTTTGTTCATCTTCCAAAGACCTTCAATGATCTTCTTTTTGTCGATCACATTCGGTTCAAAATCCTGATGATAAGGCGTAATGGTCACATCCATCAAAATCGGTTTCTCGATTTCCTGCAGATGATCAATAAGGGGCAGCGGATTTTTCGTACAGAACATGAAAGCGTCAATATCCTCAACAAAAATCCGGGACACTTTCTGCCTGGCAAACGGGTTGCGTACATCAAAGTATCCCGCCTTGAGCCGGTTTAAAAACCACGTGGAAAAGAAAGCCGGAATATCCGTCCGGCAGCTTGCGTTGACAATCATTTTTTCCTCCTCCTTTCCATACCTGTTCTCCACCCATTTTCTCCATCTATTCTTCGCTTATTTTTACTCGTTTTAAAGGAGAGTGTTTCAAGGTCTTCAGACGATTTTCTGATTCGTTTCTGTATCAATCCGATGCAAAAGCGCGAACCGGCAATTGAATTCTGCTTTCGATATCGAATTGTCGATCCGTTTCAGTTCGTCTTTATCTATCGTACAGGATGTGTCAAGAAATCGGTTTGCGCTCACTTATGGCGTCCATTTTAGGCAGTCAGGGTTTTCAAGTCGCTCTTGTCGTATAATGATGAGTAGCGCATTCCTGCTCGTTGTCAAAGCATAAGTTCAGAGAATGAAAGCAGGCAGGAAGCGAACCCAAATCGAATACCGAACAGAAAGGAAAACTGTAATGACGAAAAAAGCTCTGTTTTTTGATCTGGATGGATCACTCGTTGGAATGAAACTGGAAGAATTTGTACAGGGATATCTGCAAACGATCTCTGCTTCCATGGCCCCCTATGGTTTTGAATCCAAAACGCTGGTTCAGACGATTTATCGCGGCATGGCTGCCATGAATCACCATGATCCGGCATTGACCAATGAAGAAGCCTTTCTCAATGTCATGAAAGAACAGTATGGCCCCGAAGTTGTCGAAAAGATGCCCTACTTTGAAGATTACTATCATACAGACTTCAATCTGAATCAGCAGCATTGTCCAAAAATTCCGCTGGCCCATGAAGTGATTGAAAAAGCCAAAGAAAAAGGACTGATGACCATTCTGGCCACCAATCCCGTCTTCCCGAGAATTGCCATTGAACGCCGCCTTGCCTGGGGCGGGCTGAAACCAGAGGAGTTTGCATGGATTACCAGCTATGAAAACTCTCATTTCTGCAAGCCGGATCCGCGCTACTATATGGAAATTGCCGACCGTTTTGGCTTAAAGCCAGAAGAAATTCTGATGGTTGGAAACGACCTCAACGAAGACTATGGCGCAGTCGCCGCCGGCATGGATTTGTTTGTGCTCACCGAGTATCTGATTGAAAACAAAACCAGCTCTTCACTTTTAGACTCATTCCCGCATGGCTCCATGGCTGATCTGCTTGCCTATGTCGATCAGCTTGAGGTATGAACTCTGAAGCCCTTCTTGCCCGCATCCGCCAGAGCGAATCCTTAGACGCAAACCAGCAGCGCCGGCTGATTTTGCTGCTGTCCTGGCCAGCGATTCTCGCCCAGATTTCGGTGACCGTCATGCAGTTGATCGATGCGGGCATGGTCGGACAACTGGGAACCAATGCTTCGGCAGCCATCGGCCTGGTGGCTTCGACGACCTGGCTGATCAACGGCCTTTGTCAGGGCATTGTATATGGCTTTTCCGTTCAGGCTGCCCAGGCGATCGGTGCCCGCAAACTGGACAAAGCCAGTTCCTTGTGCCGACAGGGAATGCTTGCCGTTCTGGTACTGGGGATTCCCATCGCCCTGCTTGGCTCTTTGATCAGCCGCCAGGTTCCATACTGGCTTGGCGGACAGCCAGAAGTCGTTGTGGATGCCGGGTTATACTTACTCGTTTTTTGTCTGGGTCTTCCCTTTTCACTGCTCAATGACTGGGCCGTAAAGATGTTACAGAGTGCAGGCGATACGAAAATTCCGGGTCTGACGCAGATTGTCATGTGCGTTCTGGATGTATTTTTCAATGCCTTCTTTATTTACGGCCTGCAGCTGGGTGTCCTTGGGGCTGCCCTTGGAACGGCCCTTTCGATTTTGTGCGCATCCGTTTTTCTGACAGGGTGGGTGTATCTGAAAAATCCGTATCTGAAAGAGAGAGCGTCCTTTCGCTTCACCCGCGGATCCATTGAAAATGCGCTCCGGATTGGTGTGCCCATCAGTATTGAACAGCTGATTTCCGGTGCCAATTATGTCGTCTTCACCCGCATTGTCAGCACGTTAGGAACGGTCTCCATTGCGGCCAACAGTTTTGCGATTACGGCCGAAAGTCTTTGTTACATGCCAGGCTATGGCTGTGCAGCAGCGGCAACGGCGGTGGTCGGTCAGGCCGTCGGGGCCAATCGGATGAATCTGGCCAGACAGATGTCCTGGCGCATTACCCGCATTGCGATGATCATGATGGGCTGTTCGGGTGTTTTGATGTTTATCCTCTCTCAGAATCTGATGGCCATGTTAACACCAGTTGTCGAAGTCCAGCAGCTCGGTGCCAGATTGCTCAGACTTGAGGCATTTGCGGAACCGATGTATGGCGCTTCAATTGCGATTGCGGGTATTCTGCGGGCCAAAGGTGATACCATCTGGCCAGCCTGCCTGAACTTTATTTCCATATGGTGTGTGCGTATTCCAGCAGCGTGGTTTTTAAGCACCCGTATGGGCCTGATTGGGCCATGGATTGCGATGAATGTTGAATTGAATGTCCGCGGTCTGCTCTTTTTATGGCGGCTCAAACACGCCTGGAACAAAGAACCCGCTCTGGTTTCATGATGGTTCTGATTTTCTGACCAACAAAAATAACGATCCGGTTTCTGCCTGCGGGGTGCAGAACCCGGATCGTTTTCTTTTAAAAGTCGATCAATAAAGCTAAAACAATGTCTCCTGAACAATACAGCCTGAACCATATAATCTGAACAATATAATCTGAACAATACAGCCTGCTTCAGTTCGGGACCTATCGCATACCGGGCTGTTGATACAGATTTTTCGAATACATCCAAAGGCCGATCGTCAACACCATATCTACCACCAGCAGCGCCGTCACAACAATCCCGAGCTGCTGGGCAAAAAATGTTCCGGCCAGAAACATCACTCCATTCAGACACAACAGATATCCGGCCAGTCGGTTGACCTTGGCCCAGACTTTGCGGGAGCTAAGGGTATAGGCATTTCGAAAGCCAAAGGTTCCATTCTGACGGGCTTTGGGAGCCAGATTGCCCAGCACCAGCATCAACAATCCAAGCGCACCCGTAATAAAACGCTCAATCTGAAAGTGCGGATACAGTGCAAACAGCATACAGCCGCCAATGGCAATGCCTTCAATCAAGGGAACCAGCCACATCAGCACCGATTCAAGAACTGGATTTCCGGGTCGGTTCTTTTCCTCACGAAACGTCAGAACCAGAACGAAAGCATCCATGCCCACAAAAAACCAGGGGAATCCATAAAAGAAGGCAGACTTTGACATCCAGTTGTCGGGCGTTCCCTGAAAGTCAAAGTGAATCGGAACCTGATCCGGAAAGCGCCAGCCAGCCAGAAGTCCAATCACCATCGGCCACAGGCAGACCAGCACGGAAATCAGAATTCGTCTGCGGTTGGCCGGTGAGATCTTCGAGAAAAACCCGCTCATTTTGGCAGGCCTTCCTGTGGGGTGGAAATCAGAGCTGACTGAGATTTAGCTTCATTCTTTTCATCCTTGCGTGCATACAACGACTGCATCCAGACCAGTGCTTCTTCAAGCACCGAGGTGTTCAGCTCATAAATGATATAGCGCCCTTCTCGCTGGCTTCGCACCAGACCGGCTTCTTTCAAAGCATTGAGATGCTGGGAGATGGCCCCATTGCTCACCGAGAAATGACTGCAGATCTCGCCCGCATTTAAGGGCGAAACTCTCAACAGATCCAGAATCTGCCGGTTGATTGGATCCGCACACGTTTTCAGAACCGTCTGTAATGCCATACTGATTCACTCTCCTTTTCATGTTGATCCATTCTATATTCTTCTATATTTTATGAAATGCTAAAATCTAATTTCATTTTAGCAGTCCCTTAAACATATACAAGATCTTTGGCCATACACATGCGCCCCTCTGCCTATCAACTATTTCTTTGTTCTCAAATTCAAAAATCTGAATAAGAAAACCGGGACAGCCAGTCGTCTCTGACATGTGGTGGCAGTCCCGGTGTGATTCTTTAATTCTTTGGTTCTTTAACGATTGAATTCTCTGGTTCGCCCATTCAGGCTTGGGCTGGAGCCATTGGGTCTGGCAGATCGCTGTCATCGAACTGTGCATTGTAAAGACTGGCATAGAAGCCATTCTTTTGAAGCAGCTGCTCATGCGTTCCGGTTTCGACAATATCACCATGATTCATAACCAGAATCAGATCGGCATCTTTGATCGTGGAAAGACGATGGGCAATGACAAAGGAAGTTCGCTTTTCCATCATTAAGTCCATGGCCTTTTGAATCTGCTGCTCGGTTCTTGTATCGACGGAAGACGTAGCTTCATCCAGAATCAGCATCGGGTGATTGACCAGCATAGCTCGGGCAATGGTAACCTGCTGTTTCTGACCAACTGAAAGAGAAACCTGGTCGTTTAATACGGTATCCAGACCTTCCGGCAGCGTTTTGACCAGATGGTCCAGACCGACCGCTTTGCAGGCTTTCATGATCTCTTCATCGCTCAGATTCGGTGTGTTGTACGCGAGGTTTTCGCGCAGGGTTCCCTCAAACAGCCAGGTATCCTGAAGTACCATACAGAACTGCTTGTGAACTTCACTTCGTTTCATGTCGGTGGTTTTGATGCCATCAATGGAAATCGCACCACCATCCAGTTCATAGAAGCGCATCAACAGATTGACCAGCGTCGTTTTTCCAGCCCCGGTTGGGCCGACAATCGCAATTTTCTGACCATGATGCGCATCCGCACTGAAGTCATGAATGACATCATGATCCGCATCCGGATAGTGGAACCGGACATGCGAGAAGTCCACTTCCCCCTGCGTATTGTCCAGCGTGATGGTCTTATTGGACTCGTCGCTCATTTCCTTTTCTTCCAGGAAGGCAAACACACGCTCGCCGGAAGCGGCGGCACTTTGCATCGAGGAGAACGCCTGGGCGATCTGGCTGAGCGGCTGGGTGAAGTAGCGGACATACATGATAAAGGCCACAATCGTTCCAAAGGTAATCGTGCCATTCAACGCCATGGCACCACCCACAACGCAGATGGCGACATACCCGAAGTTGCCAATAAAGCCCATCATTGGCTGCATGATTGAGGCAATCGCATTGGCTTTGAAGGAACTGTTGACCATTGAGGTGTTATAGTCCTGGAACTGTTTCAAGGCTTTGGCTTCATCGTTATAAGCCTTGACAACAGTATGGCCAGTATAGATTTCCTCAATGTGACCATTGAGGCGGCCAAGACTGTTCTGCATCTGGTTGAAGTACTTCTGAGAGTGACCCATGATCACAAACATCAAAATAAAACCGATCAAGGAGGCAGCAATCGCAGTGGCGGTCATCTCCAGATTGGTTGTGACCATCAGATACAGCGATCCAATAAGCATGACGGTATTGGTCAACAGCGCTGAAATCGACTGGTTGAGGGACTGGCTGATGGTATCGATATCGTTGGTGATTCGCGAAAGCACATCGCCGATGGTTGTCTTTTCAAAGTAGGAAATCGGCAGCCGGTTGATCTTATGGGAAATATCTTCCCGCATCGCATAGGAAGTCTTCTGCGTGATGGAAGCCATAATCCAGCCCTGAATTAAGGAAAGAACCCAGCCCAGTGCGATCAGGCCGGCAAAGCTCAAGGCAATCCGGGTGACTTTTTCCATATCCATTTTTGGCTTGATGACGGAATAAACCGACGTCGGAAGATTGTCCATCGCATCGAGCGCGGACTGTTGATCATCAGGATTGATCTTAGAGAGCTCTTTGACCATTTCGATCTGATCCTGGGTGGAAATGACAGTGTTTTGAATCGTCATATCCGGAAGCAGAGCTTTCTGGACCGACTCAGGCAGGTTTTCAAGCTGTTCAACCATTTTGGCTGCATCGTCAGTATCCATTATGGCCTGACTGATTTCCGGCCGATCAGACTTTTCAGAATCAGATTCAGTACTCTTCGCTTCTGAGTTTGAAGTTGTTGATTCTGAGTCAGCAGCTGAATCTTTCTTGTCTGTTTCTTTATCTTCTTCTTTGTTTTTTGTTTCCATCTCCGCCAAGGAGCTGAGTGCCTTGGCTGCTTCCTGCTGGTCTTCGAGTGTAATAGTCTGGCCATTGAGTTCAATATCTTCTGGCTTCAATGCCTCCATCTGGCTTTGCAGGGCAGCGGGATCTGTGCCCGACATCCCGGCCGGATTGGAAATCGAACCTGGATTCATCAGGCGAGCTGGGATCTTGCTGGGATCGATGGTTGTTGGGTCAATGGTCGTTGGATCAATAGCAGCTGGATCCATGGAAGTCTGGGAAGATGGTGCTTCCTGCAGGGCAGACATCTGGCTTTGCAGAGCTTGAAGCTCTTTTGCCTTTTGCATATTTTCCTGGAGTTTTTCACCAAGAGTTTTCGAATTGGTTTCCAGATTGGAGACCATCGTATTGGAAATATCTTCAAGAGCTGTCTGATCTGGCATCAGTCCAGCAGTGACCGTATTGGTCAGCTCGGAAAGTTTATCTGGACCCGCCAGTGTACAAAGCACACCAAGCACAGCACAGATCAGCGCTACCACTAACGAAACACGATATCGGCCAAGTCTGGCAAAGAGCTTTTTCCAGGTGCCGACCATGTCTTTTGGTTTGGCATTGCTGCCATGTCTCATCGGTCTTGGCATATTATTCAAGCTCCTTTCTCGACAACTGCGAAAGGGCAATTTCCTGATAAACCGGGCAGTTTTCCATCAGTTCATCATGAGTGCCTTTTCCGACAATTTCACCTTTATCCAGAACAATGATTTCATCCGCATGGCGGATGGTGCCGATGCGCTGGGCGACGATGATTTTCGTCACATCTTTTTCGGCCTGTTCCAGTCCCTCACGCAAAGCGCGGTCGGTTTTGAAATCAAGGGCGGAGAAGGAATCGTCAAAGATTAAAATCTCCGGTTTGCGGGCCAGAGCACGGGCAATGGAAATACGCTGTTTCTGACCCCCGGAATAGTTCTGGCCGGACTGGGCCACGAAGCCATCGTATTTGTTTTCAACGCCTTCAATGAACTCATCGGCCTGCGCCAGTTTGGCGGCCTGTTCGATTTGTTCTTTGGAAATCGGCTTCTGGCCGTTGTCGCCAAACGCGATGTTATCGGCAATGGTTCCGGAGAACAGTGCCGCACTCTGCGAAATATAGCCAATCTTATTGCGCAGGGCTTTTTCACTGTAGTCCTTGACATTGACGCCACCCACCAGGACTTCGCCGCTTGTCGCATCATAGAAGCGTGGGATCAGATTGACCAGCGTGGATTTACCGCAGCCGGTTGCTCCGATAATGGCCAGCGTCTGACCCGGTTTCACCGTAAAGCTGATGTCTTTGAGAACCGCTTCTTCAGCGCCAGGATATTCAAAGTTGACATGACGGAATTCCACTTCACCTTTTTCACCTGGAAGGCCTTCGGTTTTCGTACCATCTTCAATAGAAAGTTTGGTGTTGAGTACTTCCAGAATACGGCTGGCGGCAACAGAGGCTCTTGGCCAGAGAATGAAGATGACCACCAGCATCATGAAGGCCATAACAACCTGCATGGCATATTGCGAGAAGACCATCATATCCGAGAACAGACTCAATCGACCGCCAATTGTGGCCTGATTGATCAGGATGGCTCCAATCCAGTAAATGGCTAAGGAAAGGCCGTTCATCAAAAGCTGAATCGTTGGCATCATGGTTGCCATGGTGCGCTGGGTAAAGAGGGTGTTGGAAGTCAGCTCTTTGTTGCTTTTTTCAAATTTGGCTTCCTGGTACTGCTCGGCATTATAAGCGCGGACAATGCGCAAACCCGAGAGGTTTTCTCTGGCCGTGCGGTTGAGGTTGTCCGTTAAAATCTGCATCTTTTTGAATTTTGGCATGGCAATGATCAAAACCCCGGCCGCGAGTACCAGCAGCATGACGACCGCTGCTCCTGTTACTGCCAGCCATTCCCATTGCTTGGTCGAGATTTTGAAAATCGCCCACAGGCCGGTAATCGGGGCGCGCAAAAGCATCTGCATGCCCATGACAATGAACATCTGCACCTGCATGATGTCATTTGTTGAACGCGTAATCAGCGACGCAGTCGAAAAGCGGCCCATTTCGGCCATGGAAAAGGTCTGGACTTTGTTAAAGAGCTCTTCGCGAAGCTTTCCCGCAAAGCCCGAGCCAATGCGCGCAAAACAGATCGCGCATACTACGGCCGCCGCAAAGGAACCCACCGCACAAAGCAGCATCATACCGCCCGCACGCAGAATTTCAGGCATCGTTGAGCCTTCGGTTTCAACCAGCGTCGTAATTTCAGCCATATAGTCTGGCATTGTCAGTTCCAGCCAAACCTGTATGAGAATAAAGATCAGCGCGATCAAAGAAAGCAGCCAGTCTTTTTTGGAAAAATCTTTGAGCAGCCGGATCATTCTTTCAGATCCTCCTTTCTTTTCTGTCCAGAAGACTGGATGTTCGAATCATCATCCAGACAATTTTTGAACGCTTCAATTTCCGTCTCCTGGGGCAGAGCGTCTTCCTGCTTCTTTTGGCCCGCTTCTTCAAAAAGAGGCGGCCTGTCCATCAAAGCAGATTGTGGAGGACATCCCATATCCTCTCTCATCACACTGCTGATGGCCTCAATGGTATCAAGGCAGTCAACAATCCGATCGTATCCGATCTGATCAATGGCCCGTCGGGTCACCTCGCCGATTTTTTGATGGGCTTCATGGAGCTCTTCTCTGCCCTTATCTGTCAGGGTCAGCAATGAACTGCGCCGATCATGAGGGTCCGTCTGTTTTTCAATCAGACCTTTGGTTTCCAGGGATCGCACAACCACGGCCATTCTGGCCGATGACACATGCAAAAGCTGTCCGATCTGCTTGCTCGACATCGGATGATCGTGTTTAAACAGACAGATCATGACAGCTTTGGACCCTTCGGCAGAAGACTGAATTCGGGCAAAGGCTTCCGGGCGTGGACCGAGCTGATGAATTTTTGTCATGATGGTCTGAATCTGTTCGGGCGTTGCCATCGTTTTCTTTTCTCCTTTCGAATGTTTGATCTTCTTTTCATTTTCCTAACCCGGTTAGTAACTAACCCGGTTAGCTATTTTTATGATATTAAACAGTTAATATTTGATGTATTATATTGATAATAATTGTCTTATATTGTATCAATATATTATGAAAAGATCTTCAGAATCAAAGTATTTAAAAACTGCTGAATACGCCAGGCAGATCG
>CAJTLE010000064.1 GCA_910577085.1 uncultured Allobaculum sp.
CCTGAACAAAAGCACGGAAGAAAGCTTCCTTAGCCAGTTCATCCCCGAGCATGGTGAAGTAGCGGGTATCCGAGTGCAGTGAATTAAGTGGAACATCCGAAAACAGATATTGTGCAACCGAACTGAGTAACAGGTCATCACATGAAATGTGTCCTCCGTCTCTTAAAACAGAATGAAAAAGATGGGCCAGCAACCTTTCTCTAGGCTCTTTTTCTGGAAAAACGATGCATAGCGCCCTATAGAGCGGAGTGTTTTCCAAGAATTTCATAAGCAGGTAAGCATCCCCGAATATAGTATGGACAGGGGCTTCAGGAAACAGGTCTGTTCGGTGTTTTATCCTTGGATCGTTTCGATCGATAGAGAAAAAAGAGTCTTTACCTGAATCGTAACCGATCAATCCACGAGACGGTGACTGAAAAATGCCTGATTTCTTGTCATCTGCCAGCCATAAGACCTTACCAAGACGCTCTCTTACAGTAGGGCGTGAGTGGTAAGACTTGTTTTTTATATAAACGTTTTGATAAATAGAAGCAGAGCCTGTTCTGATCGTCCCGTCAGTGTTGTAAGTGAGCTTCTGCGTACGGATATAGGCCATAAGAGACCTCCTAAAAGAGTTGTAGAGGTAAGTAACTCTATACATATTGTAGCTCACTTAAATCATACTCTTAGTGATAGATGCTTTATCTATCGCGGTCTATTGATATTTTGATGTAGACTCCCGCTCTTAAAAAGTCCAAAATCGTATGTAGAGTTACTTTTGGTCTCATCTTAGGATTATTAAATAAGAAGATTGAGGAATTAGATTTAGACGTCAAGTTTGACTCAGCTTTTACGCAACAACATGAGTTACTTGAGAAATTCAAAGATGATAATGGCTGATGGATATTCCCATACAAAGTCTGGATCAAATCTCAGAATAGTTTATAGGAATATCTCCAAAAATATATAGGTCCCCTTCTCTGCTAAGCAGACATAAAATAAATCTTTATCTAAAAGCTTTTGCCTTTACTCAGGCCAAAAGCTTTTCAACAATATTATATGATTTTCATGCAGTATTATTTATCCTCTTCGTGAATGTATCTGACTTGCTTATTGAGATCGAAAAGGTGATGAGCTGCAACGAGATTACGGTGAGGTGCACGCCGATGAAGCTCCCCCTTCCTTCACCATTCATTTTTAACGGAATCCTTGATTTCTCTTCGTAAAGAAAGCAGCGTCCTGATCAATCAGTCAGTGCGCTGCTTATTATTTATCTCAGATCAATACTTTGAAGGTGCAACTTTCTAGTTGGGGTTTTGAAGACCTGCTCGATATTTTCTCACTATTTTCCCGGAAGTAATTGTTTCGTCTGCATTAAGCGGACGGTCCGCTTCAATTAGGGTCTGATAATCTAGGCCACTGATCTTTTGCAGGTGATGATAGTTAACCAGATATACAATTCGTTCTTCGGTCTCATCGGATAATTCCAGATTCTTCAGAAGTTCTCTTACCAGAATCATCCCTTCTTCCTGATATTTGCCCTGGATATTTTCACCTACATCTGGTCGCTTTCATATCAGTATGACCGATAATTCTCATTCTCTGACCTAAAAAATGCGGATCAGATGTGCTGATCCGCATAGTCATTCATATAACGGTTATGAAGTCATTCGCTAATGCTCTAACAGGTTACATATTCTTGTATTGATTCAGAAGAAACTCATGGGATTACTTCTGATATTTCTTTTCTACTTCTTTTTCGAATGACTCTTCTTTTTGTCCTGATCAGAAGCAAAGGTAGAAATCATCAAACCGGCTGCTGCTGCCCCCGAAAGGGCTGTGATTGCCATCCAGCTTCCAAAAGAAGTATGAGCGGCAGTTGGAGCGGATGATCCAGCAACCGGTCCATTTGTTACCAGAACTTCATTGGTCTGGATCGTCGCAAGAGAGTCAGCAGTGACACTGGCTTTATTGCTCCAGCGGGTTGTTTTAGATGTCGTTGGAACTTTGACATCAAAGTAAACAATGACATCTTCGCCAGCTTTAAGCGTTGGAATGGTCCATTCTACCTGCGTAGAGGAAGAAGAAGACTTGCTGGAAGCTGGACGATGACTGGCTTCAAAGCCTGCCGAGTCTTTGACAAGACTTAACTGAGCACTCAGATCGCCTTCAACTGCCTTCACTGGAATCTGGTCCGTAATCTTCACATTGGAAAGATCCTGGTTTCCGGTGTTGGTTATGCGGATATAGTAACGGACAGTATCTCCGGTTTTGATACGCTGCTCACTTGAAGAGGCCTTATCAAAGCTGGAGGAGCTGGTTGGATTCACCAATGTTCGTTTTTCAGCATTCAAGGTCAGACGAGACTGATCTGGATTTTTAACTGGATGGCTGACCGTATTGGAAGTGGTAACCTGAGTACCAACAATCTGCTGAGCAGAGTTGGTGATTGTCTTATCCGTCTGGTCAGCTTTTACTTTGGACTGGAAGGAAACACTGCCTGTACTTCCGGCTGACTGATTGAGAATCGTCCAGGTATATGTCTGACCAACATTGGATTGTTTCCAGTCACCAGACGTCAGTTCTTTTCCGGTGCTGTCTTTTACCGTCGCACTGCCCGAAACATAATCAAGGGCAGAATCGAGACGGTCGATAATCTGAAGTGAAGCATTATTGCTTCCGGTATTCTTCCAGGTAATGGTATACGTCACTACCTGACCAGGAGCCAGCGTTGTCTGGCTGGCCGGATTTGCTGATTTTACCGGTGTAAAATCGGATGAACCTGGATTATTCGGATTGTCTGGACGATCTGGTCTGTCCGGTGTATCCGGATTATCCGGTGTGTCTGGGTCATCTGGTGTTGTTTCCGGCTGATAATAGGCATCGTTGCGTAAAACAGCATCTGAGGCAATCGTTCCAGAGACAGAAACCGCCTCTCCTTCAAACAGAGTTCCAAATGTGCTCGAACTCGATGGTGCCTGCGCCGGGTCCGTCAATAAAGGCAGAGATTGCTGACGGTACCGATATAAGTTGTATCGGTTTGGAGTAGATTTTGGTGCGGCCGTATAGATATAGTGCAGACCAACTGGCAGATTTTCTGAAAAGCGCCAGACAGTTTCCTGACGAAGAACCGCATTGTTTTTATCTAAGATACCCGCATCCGTTCCCTGAATCCCAAAAGATGCAGTCTTCTTCGTTCCGTCTGTTGAAGCTGTAAACCGAACCGCAATCGGTTCTGATGGATTCGTATCCTCATCATCCTGAGGCGAAACTTCAGATTCATCTGTCAGATCTCCTGTGATCAGCTGATAGTCTCTGTCTGTTGCAATCTCATCCAGCCCGTCGCCGCTTACTTCCAAAGTCATATTAAAGACAGTGGAATTCAGTGCATTGGTTTTCTGGGTGCTTTGAAGAATTGTTCCATTTTTTACAAAGACAGAGAACTGCAGGTTGCCATGAGCATGTGGGTCCTGAACGACAACCGTATTATCCCGACGGAACAAAGGACGAAGCGGCGTATTGACATAGTCATGGTAAACATCAGGCGATTCAGCATGCAGCTCAGTCCAGTTTTGCATAGCATTCGAGCGTATATACCCCGTGTCTGTTTCAAAGAACAACTGAGCACCACTGGATGTATCTGTTGTTCCGTAATGATACTTACCGGTGGCATTGTTATAAGCCAGATCCGCATAAGATCCGGTTGAACGATAAGCCTGCGCTTGGGCATCATAGACAGGAGCTATCTCTGTGACTCCAGCTGGAAGCTGAATCGTATGGTCTGTATTAGAGGTAGAGACATCTCGGAAGTCTGGGCCCCAGTTTTCTAGGAAGTCAACATCTACCACACTTTCTGTGTTATTATCGGCAATTGAATCCTGCGTCTGTTTGAGGACCGTAATTTCGTTGAGGGTATTGTTGACCTGGCCCGTCGAGGCATATTTTTTCATTGTCTGCAAAATATTGCCAATCTGAGAACGGACTTTGACGCCGTCATCCTCATCCCCTGCATCCGCATAAATGGCGTAATACCCCTGAATGACATCAATTCCCCTGGCAGCTTTTTCGTTGAGCGCAAATCCTTCTGGAGCTTTTGTTTCTTTCAGGACATAACGACTGCCATCAATATTCCATCCTGGGCTATAAGCGGTGGCATTCGCTGGCAGATGGGCACTGACCTGAGCCCATCCTTCTTTTATCGTTCCATCTTCATTAGTTTCCGGTTCAGCCGAAAACATCAAAGTACCATCGGCAGCTGTCGTACCATTTGCGACAGAAACAAGTGTTTCTTTCCCGCCAGCTGCTGGGGCTGTCCGCAGGAAGAGTTCAAATTCTGCTCCCTCAACCGGGTTTCCACTTTCATCCTGCTTAAGAACCTGCAGGCTGCGCGTCATGTTCGGAATGTAGAGAACACTCAAAAACCGGGTAGTGAACTGTGCAGGATTCAAAAATTGAATTCCACTGTCTGCGGTCAGTGAAACAGTGGCTGCCGCTGCATTCTGGCCTAAGGCCTTATAAATCTGCTCTTTGCTTAACGTAGTGCTGTAGTCATCCCCTAAGACTGTTCGAAGATAAGATTCTGGAAAATACAGCAATGAATAAGCCAGATGCTGAGCATGCTCATCATCCCCTGTTCCAGGACCTGAGTACAGATTATAGTTATTCGCATTGCCTGGCAGATTGTAAATATCGCCTGACAATCTGTTGGTATGAGAATCCCATTCCATATACCAGGTTGGATAAGACGAATCCTTGCTGTAGGATTCCATCTGTTTCAAGGCCGTCTGTGCGGCCAGACTGATATTGTTCTGGGTTGTTTCTGCATCGGCCTCCCGGTTTTCAGTCAGCGAAGTATCCAGAATGGAGAATCCTTCGGTATTAGAACCATAAACGGGATACCAGCTTGGGGTGTTCGTACTTCCTGCGATATTGCTTTGAATCAGCGGCACAAGAACAGTCAGACCAGTTTGCTGCTGAGCAGAAGTAATCGAAGAAGCTCCTTCAGGAACATCGAAAATTCCATTTCCCTGATATACAGCAGATGCAACCGTCTCAGCACTATTGGTCATAATGGCTTCGAAACTCGAATACGCTCCGGTTTCATAGCGGTTATTCACAATCAGCTGATCAGTCGCACGGTTGTAACGTAGCTGATATTCTTCTTTTGCTTTTTTATAAACGCCTGGGGCCTTGACTTCCTCTAACAGGAAATATTCTCCAAGTTGGGCAAAATCGATAGGGAGTCCAGTATCGTTATCCAAAAACAGGCATCGTCCATCATTATCGGAAGAGAATGTTCCAATCAGATTTCCCTTTTCCCAGTTTGCATTTGCGGCATACAAATTAAATTTAGCTAGATCTTCCGGTGTTCCAATCAGATTTCCTTCCGCATTGACCTTCCGGATTCGGTGAGCCTTTGGCGGCTGTAAGTTGAATTCCAGTCTCAGATTGGATGCCGCACCTCCACGTTCCAGATAGAAGAACTTCATGGTATGAGAAGTATAGTTGCGGAACGTATTGTAGGCATCAGAGGTCTCACCAATCTCACCCTTTACATAAAACAGCTGCATGAATTTCTTCTGTCCTGCTGTTAAATCCTCTTCTGGACTCTCTCTAAAATCGGTATCTGGATTTACGTTCAACGCTGCAGCATAGGCTGCACGAAGAGTCGTTGTCTGCCTGGAATCAACGCTATTAATCTCCACACCATCAGCATTCTGGTAAGTCACTTTACCTGTGCTGAAATCAATTTTGACTCCGAATGGATCATGGATCCCTCCAAGATCTCCAACCAGAACATCATCGATATAAATCCAGACATCATCATCCCCAGAAAACTGGAACTGCATCGGAATTGCTACTCCTTGATCATCCGATCCTACTGTTCCACTCATCGGCTGAGAGAACGGAACTTCCATCGAGAGTCCAAAATAGTGTTTCAATATATTACTGGTTGCACTGGCATTGTTAGAGATCAGTTTTCCTTTGTCATCATGAACTAAAGTACCATCCGCATTTGTTTGAAAGACCTGTTTAGCTTCATTAAATGGGAAGAACTCACCCAAAAATCTTCCACTAAGATCAACTGCTCCACCGTTATATAAAGTAAACTTTCCTGTATTAGAGTCAGGAGTGAAAACCGCAAAGTTCTGAGTTGAATCGTAATAATAGTTCCCGTTATCGCTGAACCGAAAAAGACCTTTTACATCCTGCCAGCACTTTGCATACAACGTCTCTGAAGTAACCATGTCCGGATCAAACAGATAGTCTAAAGAATAATCTTTAATCTCCGTACTGGTCTCAGATTCTTTAACAGAAATATATGGATATCCATCTTCACCAAGATTGAGCCCTACAAAACGTTTGGTAAGACTCTCTTTGGTCCAGTTATTAATATTCTGGCTGGATCCATCTGAGTTCGGAAAAGCTGTATATGCCTTTGATGAAATTCCCTGTCCAAAGTCAAGTGCATGACCTTGGTTAATTCCAGTATCGGTATAACTTGCATTTCCATTTTCTCCTTTAAAAGGAACATCAAGACTCTGATTATCAAAGCTGTAGTTAAACAGATTGACTTTGACATGATCAGGATTTGCGGAAGGAACCGTATCCGAAGAAGTAACCACAGGAAGATCTTCCGGGTCATCCGCATAAACCACCTGAGATTGAGCCGGCAATATACAGTTGAGAATCATTGCACTGACTAAGGCCCATAATGCCATCCAACGAACTTTCATCATAAATTCCTCCTGAAGAGTTTTTCACATCTTTCTCGTGCTTATACCATTCCGATAATTTTCCCGAACATATGTTCAGTATAGCAAACATACATAACCACAGGGATGGTCTTTTGGAAGTTGAAAGTGAAATTTTTATTCGCAATTCCAGCCTTATTTAAAGAAGAAACCAACTATCTTTATTTTGTATATCTTCTTGTTCTTATCCTGCGTTTTTATCACTATTTCTATATTTGTTTATAATCTACATTTACATTTCTGACTTAACATTAACAATCTTTTCGCTATATCCGTTAGGAATAATATTAATATTTCTGTCTACATTGTGACTAAAAATGTCTGTTTTCCTCTTCAGAAAATCTGTTTTCCGACCACGATGGCCACTTCTTTTCGATCGCCAGCAGGGCATGAAAAAAGGAGCCATAAGGATTTAAATTCCCTTACAGCTCCATTGATAGATAGATATTGGATAAGAACTTAACAAACTGTCTGCGAAAGCGACATTCACCATTTACCCGGAAATCCTGCCGCTTCGTACCACAAGACTGCTTGCCTTAATAAATGATCTGATTCTGGTTATTTCCGCTTTTTGCGAGATTTGATTCCAAACAGACTCAGGATTCCAGTGCCGCCCGCTGCAGCCATAAGACCAATGTTGCTCCACATTCCAGTCATTACAGCCGTCTGTGCTCCAGCTGCCCGTTTGGTTCCCGTATCTGCAAGATTTACACTTCCCGTATTGCTTCCAGTGGTATTGGTAACAGGCTTCTGTGTGGTTACCTGGGATTGTGAAGGAGTCGTTGTCGTTGTTCCTGTATCTGGAAGATTGGATCCAGGTGTTGTAGTTGGCGTATTGGGTTTTACCTGCTCAGGTGTTGGATCCGGGGTAACAATATCCTCTGATCCTTCCGGTTTTTCTGGCACTTCAGGTTTCGAGGTATCGGGTTTGTCTGGATTTTCCGGAGTATCCGGATTCTCTGGTTTATCCGGCGTATCTGGAGTATCCGGATTTTCTGGTTTGTCTGGTGTATCTGGATTCTCTGGCTGACCCGGAGTGTCTGGAGTATCCGGATTTTCCGGTTTGTCCGGATTTTCTGGTGTATCTGGATTCTCTGGGTTTCCTGGTTTGTCAGGTGTGTCCGGATTCTCTGGCTGGTTCGGATTATCCGGAGTTCCCGGATTTTCTGGTTCTACTGGTTTTTCAGGATCCTTCTTCTTATAGAAAGCCTGAGTATAGTCAGTGAAAAGAATCGGACCCTTATTGCTGGTGGAAGAATGGGCGGCTGCTACTACCGCAATTTCCATTTCCATACTTGTCTCTCGCTGAGGTTTTGTTTCTCCACCAGGATTCCAGTTTGGACCAGTTACATGCTGCTCGTTTGCTCCGCGAGTTACACTGTCGGCCATCACTTTTCCATTAAAGGTTGCCCCTGAGGAACAGATTTTCACACTCGCTTTTGGAGCAAGAACAGAACCAAGCCATGTGGTTCCTGTAAAGTCGAGAGTTCCTGCATAGTCGCCAAAGTTGAACAGAATGTTGGCGTTATTGGCGCTCCATTCATTCTGGTTATTATTCGGTCTGATGTTTGCGGTAAACGTCAGGGCTTCTTTAGAATTTAATTTTTCCAGTCCGGTTACATTGACCAGGACCTTATCCGAAGATTCATTCATTCCATCAAAGATAAAATGCATTCCATGACCACCATTCATGGTGCTGTTGCATAAATCATTGATATCTAAGGATACGACTTTGTATCCATCCGCATTTCTGGTCTTCGATGCGCAGTTGATTCTGATTGTTCCATTTACATTCTTATTCGATTCATCGACAGACAGAGTGTCAGCCTGTGCTTTGAGACTTACCGCATAAGAACTTAACTGACTCAGTGCCCGGTCGAAATTGATTGGCTGGGTCGCATTCAAGATGTGAATTGGCTTATTGCTGTCTACTGTGACTGTTGTCGATCCCGACTGAACATCAATCACAGGGGTATTCGAATTTGACTGATTCTGACCAATCTCAAATTCGCCGCCTAAAATCAGATACGATCCATGTGGCAGCAATTGTGCATTGGTATTTCCTTCAATGTGAATCTTTCCACTCTCCGAAAAAGAGCCAATGTAGCTTAAATCCCGGTAGGAATAATCAAGAGCAGATGTTCCAGCACTGCCGTTATTGTGGGTGATATGATCTCCAATCCCAACAATCTGGTTCAGGGAGTTGAAGTTCAATGTCTCAACCGCAATATTCGCATTGGAATGAAATACGCCATTCGCACCCCAATAGCCAGGATCTGCGGTATAGGTTTTCGCAAAAATGCCATACCATCCAGCATCACCCAGGCCGTTCTTTCCATCACTGTAAAGAAAGTCAGCCGCCCATTCTTCGTTGCCTGCAATCTCATCTGGATCAGCAGGTGTTCCTGTCGAACCGCCTTCGCTTTCTTCATCGATCAGCTTCAGGGTAAATTTTTCGCCGTCTGCCAGTTCAATATTGGGCAGCGTATAGTCAGTCTTATCGGTAATTTGGACTTCGTGGTTCTCCGTTGTTCCATTATGATGCTGGATCTGAACCGTGATGGAATCCGAAGTACTTACGATTGGATCCGAAAGATGGAGATCAATGTTCGCATTATACTTTCCATTCACTCCATTTTTCAGAAGAACCGTAGATCCAGTAATTTTTGGGAGAGCTAAAGAGTGAGCAGCCAGACGGGCAGCCGTCTTTTCCGTATTCATTTTGACGGTAACCGTACCTGGTGTGATCGTATAAATGTTTTCTACATAGGATGTTGTATGGTTTGGCGTCCGGTCAGACTCGTTTTCCGGTCTGAGTGGCTTTGTGGTATCCGGTTCCAGATGCTCTTCTGGAATCCGTTCATTATTTTCATCGTAAACCCAGTGGATCCGGTGCGTAACCGTATAGGTCGTCCCATTGTCGTCCAGAGAAAACGTATAGGTAATCTCTTCCGCAATAATTCTTCCGTTTTCATCGTAAATATACTTTGGTTCCGATACGGAGTCTGGTCTCAGACCACTGACATCAGGAATCTCCTCTTCCAGCAGATCGCCAGTGACATCTGTTTCCAGCTCTGTCCAGGTATAACTTCCATCTTCATTTTCGATCGCATCCTCTGGAATCTCGATCGAAGAAATGAATTTCTTCGTTACAACATGTTGATACTCTGAATTTCCTGGGTTTCCAGAATCATTCATTTCAGGAATCTTGATCTCAATGCCCTCTTCAGGTAACGCAACATTTTTCATGTTCTGTTTTTCAATCTGATCAAAAGAACCAAATTCATTCGAATTCACTTCTTGAAAAATCTCTTCCTTGGCCAGTACAGCTTCTGGCAGCATGCCAAGGACCATGGTTGCTGAGATAAGACTCGCATAAATTTTCTTAAAGGATAGATTGTGCTTTTTCATCTTCAGTACCTTTCATTGAATAAGCTGCGTTTCGAGACAGATGTCTTCAACTACAGATTTCAAATGAATCCGTACCTCAGGCCACGCTCGCGATTTGCTGTCAATTCCAGTGCATGGAACACATTCAGCGCACAGCTGTCCTGTAGTTTATAAAAGCGTTGTGTAAAAAGCAACAGTTCCCACACAAAAAGAACATATTTAAAGTCCTGATTAGATGAAAATCATTACAAATATGCGAATCTTTGTTTTCGGTAACCCATTACATCTTATCGGATTTAATAATCTGTTTTTCATTGACAATTTCGAACATGGAAGCTATTCGCATTTTGATCCTTTGCAATAATCTATCCTGGTATTTAGACCGGCTTATGAGGTCAACATTCCAGAATTCATAGATAAAAATTTCTGACATATGGATGACCAATATTGTTAATAAGATTATTTGGAAATCTCTTGTACTCAAACTGAAAAAAGCCTCCGAATCAATGAGTCTAGAAGACTTCAAATTAATTCAGAGGCTGTATGTATTGATTTCTGTTATTTCATTGAATCGCAATAGTAACAGAGCAATTCAATATTGTGCTTCTTACTTGTTGAGCGATTTCTTGTTGCCAGATTTTCTCCGTTTATTGAACGAATATCCAGCCGCAGCAAGTCCCGCACCAGAACCTGCAAATAATAAGGCATAAGCTCCTGCTCCTGTCATTACACCAGTACTTACTGATTTTGAACCGGTAGCAGCTTTTGTTATGGTAGGACTTCCAGAGGTTGTCGTCGTATTAGACTTGCTCGTTGTAGATCCACCAGAAGGAGTTCCCATTGTATCACTCAAATTGATACCACTCGGAGTCCGGTTCGTGGATCCATTTGGGGTATTTGTTGCGGTTCCAGTATTTGGAATCTGATTTGGGATCTGGTTTGTAATATTGTTCGTAGTGTTATTTATGGTTGGCGGGCAGCTCGTACCACTCGGACAGGCAGGTTGTTCTGGTTTTGTTGGAGTCGTTGTACCCTTTTTCGTATTTACGAACTCTGCTACCGGGATAGCGTCCGTATTGGTCAAAGTTGTTATCTCTCGTCCATCATTTCCGTTAACCGTTGTTGTATAATCTTTTGAATAATCCATTTCGGTCTGGGTGATTTTTGCTCCGAGAGGAAGACCGGTTACAGTAATTTTTTGACCGTGCTTCAATGTCAGTAAGCTTTCCCCTTTGTCATTCAAAACTAACCGTCCATTATCAGGGCTCTCTACATCATCAACAATGGAATCCCCAACATAGATATAGCTTTCTCCTGCTAATGGAGAATCATCCTTATCTGTAATTTTTACAGTGAACTGGAATTCTTTATCCTGTTCTTCCTGATCTAAATTATCTGCGACAACTTCTTTAGATAAAGAAGCACAATATGGATTTGGAACTTCTAAAAGACCATTGTTGCCTAAATATACAGTGACTTCATTTGAACCGTCTTGAGCAAAAGAAGGAACAAATGAGTAGGCTGCAGTCTTTGTACCATTCTTTTCTTTCTGTCGAACAAACGCATCCAAACGTCCAGCACGAGAAGCCCCAATCTTGGTATAAATACCATCTTCAAGTTCTTCAACTGCACCCTTTAATTGATCAGCAGTTCTTTCAACGGTTGTTTCTGTGTATCCAACATGATCTCCTGCATAGCCATGAGTGACATCATCGCTGACAAAATAGTCAACTTTCAAATAATAGTTTCCTGCTCTAAGGCTGGATTCATTGATCATGTCATCAATTCTAACAGGTTCTTCACAGGTTGCATCCTTGTAAATCTTCCGATTTTTCTGGAAAAAGTAATATCGGTTATTTGCATTCGGAGTGAAGTTAACTGTTGTATCACCGAGTGTTATATCCTGATCTAAAAGATCATCTCGAATTAATCCGGATAAATCCTTCAGTTTCGTATATCGGTTGCTGTAGAACTGAATATTTCCGTTTGTAGTAATATGGTTTACTTTATAATTCTCATCAATCTTTGCCAGATCAATTGAATTACCAACTTTCAGCTGATCCTGGATACCCACTGTATATAAAACTCGCAACGGTGTTGTTGTATACCGAGAAGAAGTATAGGATTTCATTTGGATTGAATTATCCAAATTCTCTGTCTGATCTTCTTCTAACAGATCCTGGAATTCGCCATTCTCATTGTTCTCTTCGCTTTCTTCGCTGCGGTCTGGTGCTCCAACCTCAATCTCATCATGTCGTAAAGGTAAAAGTGCCTGTGGTATTTCTATAACAAGTGTCTCAAGAAGATGCCCATCTTCATCAGTTTCCTTATCGACTCTTATAAGCAATTGATCAATATCAATTTCATTGTTTGTAATTGGATGCTTAGGAGTTACTTGACCTGCTGCCAGAGTCAATTTATATGTTCCATCAGATTGTTCTGTTACATCGTAACGAGTACCTGACCACAGTACGCCCTTTATATCTTTGACCTCCATGTATTCTCCAATGGGGTCGGTATAAATCATTGCACTCTGTTGACCACCAGTAGACTGAGCCACTGCATAGAATGCTTCACTTCTTACCTGGCTTAGAATTCCTTCAAAAATGGAATCTAACTCTGTAAAATCATTTTGATAATAGTAATCATCGATAAAATTGAAATCTTCTTCAGTTATTGATTCCAGAGCAGAAGGAAGACGCCCAATCTGGGTAGTTGTATTATCTGGCTTATGAACAGGAAGAATAAATTGGTTTCCTTCCTGATAAGCTTCCCATACTTTATGGGCGAGTCGAATGGCATTCCGTTTAAAATACGGATCATTATCCCAATTACCATGGTGACCGTCCTTACCATCCCCCTGCTGAAAGAAATCATTTATTTTATACTCAGGACTATTTTCATTTTTATTGTTTTTGAACTTTGCCTCGTTATTAGAAGCAATTATTAAATTATAGTCAAATTCATAGTCTGTATAATTCTCTGAGTTTTCAGGATTGCTACTATATGAATCTAGTTTTTCTTGATTAAAGTCCTTTGGATTTAAAAGAGCATTGTAATAACTTGCATCATACACTTCATTTCCAATAACACCAATTGTATAAGATTTTAATTCAGTATCGCTGTAAGCTTTGTTAACTTCTTTTGTCCAATAAGCCCCTGCCAGAATAGTGCTGACAATCGTTGCCGGCTGACCAAAAAGATTTCCTTCATATTTTGTATGGGCATCAGAAAGTTCCCACCAATTCCCTGCATTGAAGTTTGTTGGATATCCATCCGTAATTAGAATTGCCACTGGCTGTCGAGTAACTTGATTTCCAAATTGGTCAAGTGTTACTTTATCTTCCGCTTCAGCTAAATTTTTCAGGCCTTGAATCCATGCTCCCTGAGTATAGGTTCCACTACCTGTTGTAAAGCTTCCACCTTCATCTAAATTAATACCAACTTCCCAATGATGGTCAGTTTTTTCAACTGGCTCTGCTAATAAATCCCCATCCCATGTATAAGTTCCAAGCTGAAGAATCGTATCGACATTAGCGTTATAAGTGACTAATCCCATTCGCGATCCAGGTGCACACGTCTTTTTAAACTTACTGAATAAGAAATTCAATGCCCGTATGGCATCTGGCATTTTATTTTCCCCATAACCTTTATCCATAGATGAAGAACAATCCAGCATTACCATAAGGTCAATTGGCTGCATGCTTTCCCCAGTTATCGATCTGGTACTGCCTAAAAAAGATGCAGACACTAAGAAATCCGAATCATTTTGGAAGGTATGATTCGCTTTCGTAGTCTCATCGTCAGTATCACGAGTATCCATTACTACATCATCAGTAAATACTGATTTATCTGCCCAGATGCGTCCTGCATATCGGCTGGTTGTCGCACCTGGGTATTCTTCATTTGCCATAAGGTTGATATAGCCATCGCTGGTATCGATATCAGAAACTTTGGTTACTTGTGGATCAGTTTCAGCAGCTTTAAGAGTAATGCTGCTAGTTCCAATTCCTGTTCCAAACAATGTAATGCAAAGTAACAGGCTGGTTATTTTGTACAAGAAATTAGACAACCGTTTATCTGATTTCATGGTTGGAATTCTCCTTTTCTTTATTCTTGATTGCTGAATCCATTTCAGATCGAACCTATTTTTTTCGTTATCTAAAGGAGTTTTTCATTTTTATTTGATTGATTCTCCTGCCTGATGCGGTAGTCGTACCGCGTATCATCTAAATCCTTTGATTTGATAACGGGTGAGCAGGGAGAACCCCTTCTAGTTATCTGAAATCTATTTCAATCAAGGAATGAATCCAGGAAACCGAAGACCACAAGGTGAGGTCAATATTGATTTTTCATTGGGCTGCAATGCAAACTTCAATACAGATCAACTCATCAGGTGTCTTCTGTCTGCCGGAAGCGTGTATAGAGCTGATTATTCTTTCAAACAATCAGTTCCTATCGTTACAAAGTATGGTTCTGGCCTTAGTTTTTGCATGAAAATCCAAGAAGAGGCTGGTCTCTCTGGATTCTGAAGATCAAAATAGCCATTCACGAGTTCACAATCCTCGAGGTTTTGATTCAAAATGAATTTCTTCTTTGATTAATGAGTGGATTTGCTTTTTTGCATGACATTCTGATCAGTCAGTCTGTCAGTTTATCAACCAGATTTGTCTTCAAATCCGCTCTGACTCATTTATCCCCCTTGAGTGTTTAAGCAGTTTTGAAAAAGAAAGAAGTGAAAGAAGAACAAAACAGTCCTTCAAAACGTGAATGCTTCTTTAATCTGTGTTCTGCAACTAAGCACTAAACCGAACTTTGTTTATTCTTATGATCAATCGTTTATTATTTTGTTAACGATAAAAGCATTCTTATTAACATGAATAAAACAATATCATTTGTCGTTTTTAACTCATTTCCGTCTAATTTCTGAATTCCATGGGGTTTCAGAGCATTGATTTGAGCGATTAATGCGTATTATAAAATAATAATTCAATCTAAATTAGGCAATATATGCGCATTTTAAAAAGTGCAAATTACTCTTAGACGGAGTGAGTATGGATGATCAGAATAATTTACTTTTTGTTCATCCTTTGGTTAATCAATGGCTCTTCAAAATCAGCGCATTTTGATTGCCACAAACAACAACACAATTATCTTTCCAACCATGTCTTGTCTTTGATCGAGCAATATTTCATGGAAATTGAAAGAAGATCAATTACTAAGAATAATGAATGTTCTGATTCGAATTCTCTGCTTTCTGCGTTCAAACCTGGAATGGAGTTTTCTCCTTCAACACCAAACTGAGCCGGTTACCTCCCAGACAGTGAGAATTCTACAAAAGAGAATCTCATTCAGGCAGCCATCAGAGGTTGCCTTGACTTTAATCTCTGTGACTTACCTTCTAGAAGGCACATTAAAAAGAACTTTTAAATCATCTGATTTGAATTGTTTATATATTGTATTGTTGCTTACGTAATCTGATCTTCTGGTCTTTTTTCTAATCCGTATTCTGCTTGTATGAAATTATAAGAAATATCAAAATTCGGACTTTTCCTGCTTTTGCTTGATCTAAGACTGGATTGCGATTGCCTGCAGCGCAGGATAGAAATCGCTTCTCATCTGGACTCCAATTCTCCTGGACTTCAGCAAGGACGATCAGAAAACGATTGAAAACGCTGATTCATGAATTCCATCAATTTTTGAATTTTCCGAATTGTCAGACTTTTATTCTTATCCCCAGATTCAAAAAGGGTATAAGAAAACATCTATGGAGATTTTCAATTTTTTTCCAATTTCAAACGGGAAAACAATCTAAAAATAACCATACCAGGTCCAAGTCATCTGACTTTTTCAGAAATTTTTGAATCTGTTTATCAAATCTGGTTCCAGTTCAGGGAAAGATTCCTGCTCTTAATTTGCGACTAAGAGTTGGAAAACAAGCTGCTGGTTTGAAAGCTTAATAATTATATTTGGGATACTTGAGGAAACTAGTGTTTCGTTTCATTGACTTTTGTATTTATTTTTTTGAATGATAACGTCTAAACCTGTGTCTTATCTGGATACAGGTTTTTGTCGTTTATATGGTACTAGCATTACCGAAAAATGGGCGCACT
>CAJTLE010000065.1 GCA_910577085.1 uncultured Allobaculum sp.
TCCTGGCGTATTCAGCAGTTTTTAAATACTTTGATTCTGAAGATCTTTTCATAATATATTGATACAATATAAGACAATTATTATCAATATAATACATCAAATATTAACTGTTTAATATCATATCCAGAAGCGTGTTTATGGCAATGAGGATAGACTTCCTGGAGTCTTTTATGAAGCCGTATGTAGATGGACTAAAGATCTCCATTGGCACTTTCTTCAAACTGTAGCCCAACCCCATCTATCCACCTTTTCCATACAAGTGTGGAGCATCAGCAAATGTGGAGGATCCAGAGTTTTCCGTTTCCTTCCAGTAGGATATCTCTATTCCATCAAAAGAAAGAAGATGCCATTCTGACATCTTCAATAAATCAAAACGAGACATTATCATACATATTCCGCTTGAACCGAGCAGTATGGGAGCGACTATGGTTTTAAAGCCCTTAAAAGATCAGTTTTCCACAGATGGCGACTCTTCTTCGCTTGCCGCCCAGGCAGAATTATACTCGTCTATATTTAACATCTGGTCCTCTTTAGAATTTGTGTCTGAGGAAGAGCAGCCATAAACAAAAAGCAGAGAGCTGCTCAGAGTGATTAAACAAAATTTCTGAAATGTCATAAGTACCTCTTTACAATTAAGGCCTAAACGCTGCAACGCCCTGTTTTTGAAATGCCCCGAAAACAAAAGTACCCTATACTTTGATCATATTCCCACTGTAGCTTCCATATGCAGCGGTGCATTGCTATGCGTTTAAGCGACAGAAGCACTTAGTGGACTTTATGTTCCTGACAAAATTTAGAAACGAGTGCGGGTTCGTTCCATGAGATTGTTAGAAGAATCGTTGACGTTGCCACTAAATACCTCGCTAATCTTTTTTCCTTTCGTTTTTATGATTAAATGCTACCATATAAGTAAAATAAATAAACCACGATAAATTCGCGAAAATATTTGAGGAGTAAATGGCTATTAACATTAACGATCACTTTGGCTATATTGAAAAACAGCTTCGAATCCAGAGAGAGATATCGATCGATAACGTTTCAAACGACCTGAAAATTTCTAAAGGTTATCTGAGTGAAGCTGAAAATGGAAAAAGAAAGCTGAACGAATTAACGTTCCGAAAATTTCTTGATTTCTATGAAATCGATTTTGATTTCGATCCAAGTTTGACAGAGGAAGTCCAGCGGTTACTGAATGATCTGATGGAAGCCTATATTTACAAAAATGCGGCAAAAGAAGAACAAATACTGACGGTTTTTGAAAACAAAACATCTTCTTACGAAACATCTCTTGCCTGTCTTTACATCCCGTTATTCAGGATGATGGCAGCCCGAAAAAAAGATCCAGCAGGCATGTCAGATTTAGAACGGAATGCATTTAAGGAAATCGATGAATATCTGCCCGCTTACGATAATGATGAAACAGCACTTATCTTCTATTTAAAGGCTTTTCAGGCGGGAAGAAGGAAGGCGTTTGATCAGGCGCTGGATTATTATGCCAAGGCTCTGGCGGCGTTTGATGGAGGACTCTGGCCACAGCTTGAGGGAATCATTAAGCTGAATTATGCCTATACCATTATGTTTGGAAAATCATATTATGAAGGATGTTGTGTCGGTCTGGAAGCCCATGACATTTTTGTCAGGCATGGAAATTATGCCAGAGCTTTAATGTGCTACAACAATATCGCAAACTATCTGCTCTGCCTTCAGGCATTCGAAGGAGCCAAGGCGTATCTTCGAAAAATCTTGCTTTCACCATCGATCCAAAACGTTCCGGTTTATGGAGATGCAGTCACAACGATGTTGATCACCCTGACACTGGAAGGGAGTTTTCAAGAAGCGATCGAGTTTGCGGCTGAGCACTCCACTGATGGTAATAATGGTTTTATTCGTAACTTGCCATTAGTTCCATATTGTCATTATCGTCTGGGACAATATGACCAGTGTCTGGAACAAATGGCACAATTCGATCCCGGCCAGCTTGAAAGCGATGATAAAGCCTTATTTGGATTGCTTAAAGCAATTTTGAAGGGAGATCCTGCCAAGATTGAAGCCGCCAAACAGAAAATGCGACGAATTTGCTGCAAGCAACGAAACTGGAGCATGCTGATGGTTCTTTATCAGCTGCTGATTGACTACTATAAGTCTGTGAACAATCTGGAATTATTGGTCGAGGCTTATGAAGAAAACAATCAAATTCTCAGACACCAGCTGCCCCTGGAAATCTAACAAGAGACGTCAAGTGGCAAATGTTCGCGAACTTTTAATCTGTTTATGGCTTTTTTGGAGGATTGAAGAAGTTCAGCTGCAGAAAACTGAATTGGAAAACAACTCTTACAAAAATAGTGTCATCACTTTTATGACTTTTACAAGTCTTTATTCCAATGAAGAGTAAGAATGCAGATCCTGCAGACTCGTGTTCTTGTAAACAGATATCTTCGGGGGCAGGGTCATGCAATACGATCTGCAAATTATAAGACAGGAGGAAATCCAATGAAATCCATTATCTTAGCCGGAGGCTGTTTCTGGGGCCTTCAGAAATTTTTTGATCAGTTTGAAGGGTTGAAAACAGAAACTGGGTATGTCAACGGACAGACAAGCCAGGTCAGCTATCAACAAGTGTGTGCAGGAAGCGGGCATGCGGAAGCGGTCAAGATTGAGTATCCGGATTCAATTGACCTGGGCCAGATTCTGGCGGCTTATTTTGCGGCAGTTGATCCAACTTCTTTGAACCGGCAGGGAAATGATGTTGGAATCAATTACCGGACAGGCATCTATGTCACCAGTGCTCATGATGCCCAGATTGCCAAAGCGATGCTTACCGATTTGCAGAAACATTTCGATCAGCCCATCCAGATTGAAGTCAGGAAGCTGGAAAACTATTGTCCAGCAGAGGAATATCACCAGAAATACCTGGATAAAAATCCTGGCGGATATTGTCATCTGCCAAAATGGCTGCTTGCCGGCCATGTTCTGCCTTCAGAATCCGAAGTGCTCAAAAGTTATCCTTCACTGGAAACAGTTTTATCGGAATGATATAAGCTGTTCATCACAAGTGCGAGGTAAGTGTTGCGGTCATTAGTTCCGATAAACCCTTTTTTTCCACTTATAATGGAGTTGCCAATTAGGAAGGTCTGATGCCGATGAAATACATGACGGTGCTGGAAGCCTCCCGCAAGTGGGGAATTTCTGATCGTCGTGTCCGTTTTCTCTGTTCTCAGGGAAGAATCAGGGGCATCATTCAGCAAGGGCGGCGTTATTTGATTCCGGATACCACGGAAAAACCTCGTGATGAACGTATCCGGCGTACAAAAGTTTCTGATCCACGTAAGTATAATGATTTTACGAGACTGGATTTTCTCAAAGCAATGATGGGCGATACTCCCTCTCCAGGTGTTCAGTATCGAAAAGAAAGTGACCAGCAGTTTTTAAAGGAATTTACCTGCAGCAGTTCAGCGATGGAGGGCAACACGCTGAATCAGCAGGAGGTAGATGAAGTTTTAAACGGACGCGTGGTCGCCGGACATTCTTTGACTGAGCATATGAGTGTTGTCGGCAACAAAGATGCGATGAGCTATGCCATGGCCTGTGCCCGAGAGCGTAAACCATTGTCTCAGAATGTTATCCGGAACATTCATTCTCTAGTACTGATGGACCAGCCTTTGACTAAAGGAAAATACCGGCGGGTCAAAGTCAGATTGAAAGGGGCAGATTCAAGTCCAGTCCAGATTGATCTGATTGAGCCGCGGGTCAATGATTTGTTGAACATCAATACGCAGCGAAAAAAAGTGATGCACCCAATTGAGCGAATCACCAGGTTCTATCTCGAGTTTCAGTCCATTCACCCCTTTGAAGATGGAAACGGACGGACTGCCAGGGTCCTGCTGAATCTGGAACTGATGCAGAACGGCTATCCCCCAATTCTTTTCACTGCCTCTGATCAGGATGCCTATAAAAAGGCCATGCGGGAGTTCTTTAATTCCCATGATGCATCAAAAATGATCCGGTTAATCAGTGAGAAAGTTGAAAATGCGATGGAGCGATATCTTTCTTCATCCCGGAAACGGAAACCAAAAAAAGCTGCCCAGCCTAAACCAGCTCAGGAACCATCCGATGCCATTGGACTGGCTTAAGTAAGGACAACTGATTCAGGACACTTGTATAAACAGGGTGGAGTTTTCTTCATCCTGTTTTCGTCGTGCAAATAACAGCCTCTAACCCGTTTTCTTCCATCAATTATCCTCTGTCATCTGTCATTCACTGACAAACTTCTGTCATCTATCCTCTACCATTGCCATGATCATTGGCTGGTATCCTGCTACTCTCTGATTTCACTGCTGTCCTTATTTCGTTATTCACTGACAGCCTTCTGTCATCTACCCTCTACCATTGCCATGATCATTGGCTGGTATCCTGCTACTCTCTGATTTCACTGCTGTCCTTATTTCGTTATTCACTGACAGCCTTCTGTCATCTACCCTCTACCATTGCCATAACTGTTGGCTGGAGAGGGTTTTTCATTTACTGGGAAACATTGATTTTGAAGACGAATCATCAGCCGATTTTCAGATCTGGTTGATCAAGGCCAGCAGCATTTCAAAATTATAGGGAAAATCATTGAACCCTTCGATCAAAAAGACTTTATGGCCCCTGGCTTTCCAGCGCAGGGTGACGGACCAGTAGATCTGTCTGCTGCTGTGACGGTCGAATCCTTTGGGTTTATAGCGGTGAAACCAGTCGACCAGATCGATCTGACTCAGGGCTTTGACGAAGTCTCCTTTATTCATGGACTGGACGACGATGGTCTGGGAATCTGCGGGTGAGAGGCGCATGTAGGTTGTTTTGACAATCTGATCATTGATGAAAAGATAATCAAAGACTTGAGTATTTCCGTTCTGACTTCCAATTTCGAAGGAAAAGGTGATCATACTCTGCATGCGTCTGGCAAAGTCTGCTTTTCGTTTTTCATAGACACTGTCTGGCATTGGCAGGCCGCTGTCAAGAATTGCCTGCAGGGTCTGCTGGAGGGCGTGTTCGAGATCCTGAATGGTCTTCTGCTCGTCAGGAAGTAAAAACATATCCTGATTGCGCGCAAACATCTGTTTTTCGACCTCGGTTTTGGCGATTGCCAGCTGTCGGCGGTAGTTTCTGACCTTGCGGGCCATCTCAATCGAAGTGTTTCTGGAAGGATTCTGGTTGGAATTGCTGCTCATAATTTCTTTCTCCTGTTCTGTTGGGGGGACAAAGAGATTTCGAAGTCTATATTCTGGCTGGTCCCGAATGCTGCAGTCAGGGAACCAGAGGCTGTAAGGGAAGGGAATAAATAACGGCATGATGGGGGTAAAATCCCTGGCAGAGCCGATCTGGATAAGATCCGATATAGAGAAAATATGGATTTGAAATCTCTGTCTGACTTTGACTGACACCGGTTTGAAGACTCAAAAGAACTTGTCCAGAAAATCAGAGGAACAAGTTCTTTTTGTCTTTTTCAAATGGGCACACGTATGCATGGCGGACCGGACAGAAAAACCAGTATGGTTCGATCCGTTCGATCTGAACGATCATTCATCATCGTTATCCATGTCAAAATCGTCGATCAGGAAAAATGAACTTCCTTGTTTGTATGAGTACGAGTGAAAAACGAACGCAAGCACATGGAGAAGTCTAGAGGTGAATACAGTCTGAATCAAGTCATGGAAAAATAGCGGCAGAGGTGAAAAGAACTGACTGTACATCCCGTAAAGCAGGGTGCTCTATGGATGTTATGAGTGTTAATTTATATATTGTTAAAAGCGATATCTCACTATGAATCAATCCTGCCTTTTCCAGACATGTTTTACTTCTCCGTGATACGAAAGCTGAATTCACAAAAGTGTTTTAATTTATAAAGCCAGAATAGAGAAGCCTGAAATGAATCTTTTTAATCGCCGATTTCGTGAGTTTGTTCTTTTTGTGGTATCTGTTGGGTTAACAGATCAGTTCATTGATTTCCCTGTACGTTAGATAAAGAAAAAGTCGAAAAAGAAGCCGCAATGGCCTGTTTGGAAGATAATAGGAATCTGTTTACAAAAGGATAAGGAATCCATTCTGAGGATTCTCAAAATTTATCGGAACAGTATGGTATATTCTAAATAATCCGATCCTGCGAAAGGATCGCTTACTCTCTGGAGGTAAACTACATGGGAATTATTAAATGGTCACTCGATGCGGCTCGCTCGACATATGCAGATCAGCCAAAGGAAATTCTGACCTGTGAAGGGTTAAGCAATGATATTCTTGCGGTTCCTGCCACTCAAAAAGGCAAAAACGGCCGGGCCAATCCTGTTCTGACTGATGGTTCCGTATTTAATGTCGGAATCAATCAGGCAGCTCTGCTCATTGAAAATGGTAAAGTTCATGACTTTGTCATTGCGGACAGTGAAAAGAATACAGGCCAGTATATTTACGATACAAATGCGGAACCTTCCTTATTAACTGGAGGCCTTCGCAACTGGGATAGTGTCTGGAAGACGGTGAAAGACCGCTTCAGTTTTGGCGGCCAGAGTCCTAACACGATGAATCTGGTTTACTTAAACCTTAAAGAAATTACCGGCAACCCGGTGGGCGTTGGCAAGATTCCATTTATCGACAACTATCTCAATACCCGCCTGCTGCTGGGTCTGCATGGCTATTACACGTTCCGGATCTCCAATCCTGCTGTTTTCTATGAAAATCTGCTGATGGATCCAACCCGTAAATATCGCAAAGAGGAGATTACCGAGCAGCTGCGTGTCGAAATGATGCCAAAGATCTCGGCAGCCCTGGCAAAAATTGCTCCACTTTGTGTCAATGGCTACCAGGACATCTATGCGCATGATGAAGATCTGGCCAAAGCGCTCAACGAATCGCTTGGCAAAGAGTGGCTCGATTCCCGTGGAATTGAACTGGTTAAGGTCGCTTTAAATCCTGAACTTTCTCCAGCGGATTCCAAACGGGTCATGGAACTGGAAAATGCCAAGACTCTTTCCAATACCGATATGGCAATTGGTTCCATGGTTAACGCCCAGAACCAGGCCATGCAAAATGCGGCCGGCAACGCCCATGGTGCAGTCAATGGCTTTATGGGCATGAATATGGCTGGCGGCGGCATGAATGCCAGTGATCTGCTCAAAGCGAAAATGGCTTCCCAGCCTGCTCCTTCTCAGGCATCTCCAGCAGCTTCTTCCAGTGCTGCCGGAAGCTGGACCTGCCCGGTTTGTGGTGCGGTCAACACTGGAAAGTTCTGTCCAAATGATGGAACACCAAAACCTGCCGGTCCAAAATTTTGTCCCGAATGCGGCCATCAGGTAGAAGCCGGCGCAAAATTCTGCCCGGAATGCGGAACAAAGCTCAGTTAATCCAAGTTCATTGTTTAAACGAGTATCGCTTTGTCTTCTTCTTTGCAAGAAGCATAACCGCAAGAAAAAGAAGGTTTTCTGATTCGATTTTTAGACTGCCAGGGCAGATTTACGGTCCTGAAACTTGCGGACAGTCCTGAACCTGCTCTTTTGATCAGGCGTTTTAAAACAAAACGCGGGATTGTGTATCATAAAACGCTTTGGTCTCAATTCAGATACCCACAATTGACTTCCTGTTTTGATGACAGGAGGTCTTTTTTTATGGGATTCTGTACGCAGAAATTAGAATGGTCATTTCAAAAACGGTCTTTTTCATGTTCTCCTATAATAAGGTCAGAATTACAAAGCAGTACCATTCATGTGGTCCATTCGCCCGATTTAAAACGTAAATCAGCCTGTCTGATTTGTTTTGAATCTCTATGGGCCGGATCATGGAGATGGTACGAGGAAAGGATGTTTTAAAAATGTGCACTGGTCTTTCGTTCAGAAACGGAAATAGTCACTATTTCGGTCGTAACCTTGACCTTGAAATCGATTATCCAATTTCTGTAACAATCGCTCCACGGAACTACGAATACAAGTTCCGTCATCTCGACACCACCTACAAAAATCACTACGCAATGATCGGTATGGGTATGGTTGTTGAAGGCTACCCTCTGATGTTCGAAGCTATCAACGAAAAAGGTCTTGGCATTGCTGGTCTGGCTTTCTGGAACAGCTGCCATTACTTCGAACCAATCGAAGGCAAGACAAATGTAGCTTCCTTCGAACTGATCCCATATATCATGGCTGACTGTGCAACTGTTGAAGATGCTCGTAAAAAATTCGAGAATATGAACATTACCAATGAAGGTTTCTCTGTTCATATGCCACCTTCACCATTACACTGGATCATCGGCGATGACAAGGAAACTATCGTTGTTGAACAGACTATTGATGGTCTGAAAGTTTATGATGACCCATATGATGTTCTGACTAACGAACCAACCTTCCCATTCCATAAAGAAAACCTGAACTACTACTGCAACGTCTGCAACCATATCAAAGACTTCAAGGAAAGCCGTTTTGCTCCAAATATGCCAGACTTCCGCAACTTCGGTGCCGGAACTGGTTCTGCAAACCTGCCTGGTGGTCTTGATCCAGTATCCCGTTTCGTCCGCGTTGCTTTCTATACTCTGAACAGCCGCTGCAAAGACACTGAAAATACAAACATTTCTCAGTTCTTCCACATTCTGCAGAGTGTTGCTCAGCCTGATGGCGGCGACAACAACAAACCGGGTGAATATGAAATCACGCAGTACACTTGCGGATGCAACACCAAGACTTTACGTTTCTACTACACAACTTATAACAACCAGTCGTTAAATGCGGTTGATCTGATGAAGGAAGATCTTGAAGCTGATCAGTGCAAGATGATTCCTGTTATCCGTGACCTGCAGGTTAACGTGCAGAACTAAAATTCCCGTATTCGGAATCCTCACCCCCAAGCATTTCATTTGAACTGACATTACAAGCACTTGACTTAAACTGCATCCCTGACAGGGATGCAGTTTTTTTGGTCTTCCAGAATGTACGGGAAGACAATGACAGGGAAGACAGAGAGGAGAGAGGGGATAAGAGGCAAAGCAGGCAGAAAAGACAGAAAAGTGGGATTGTTCTTACAGTCTTGTCCTCTGGTAAAGTTCAGTGCCCAAGCTGGTATAATGCAGGCATGACCTTTTGGATTATTTTCTTATCCGGATTGATTTTGGCTGTGATTTTGCTTTTTGCCTGGAATCATAAGCTCAACCAGTCAATCCAGATTACACAACAATCAATCGAGCTGGATTGTCTGCCGCCGGCCTTTGATGGGTATCGGATTGTGCAGGTCTCTGATCTGCATGGCAATGATCCACATGATCTGATCGATAAAACCAAAGCCTTCAAACCGGATCTGATTGCCTGTACCGGGGATCTGTTTGATGGTGTCCAGCATGCAAAAACCACCTATCGGGTTCTCAAAGAGCTCACTGAAATTGCTCCTGTCTATTTTGTGAGCGGTAATCATGAATACTACGCCGGCAACTGGTCAGAGCGCACGGTCCACCTGTCAAAGATGGGTATTCACCTTCTGGAAAACGAATGCACACAAATCTGGAAAGATCACCAGTGCATTGAACTTTGCGGAATTGATGACCCGGATCTCAATTACCGCTGGTCTTATGCAAGAAGGCTGCAGCAGCATCAGGAAAACCTGGCCAAACTGCCTTCAAAAAAAGACGCGGTCCGGATTTTGCTTTCACACCGGGCCGATCTGTTTGAAGAAAGCCTGCAAGCTGATGCAGACCTCATTTTGAGCGGCCATATTCACGGTGGACACTGGCGGATCTTGAATAAAGGGATTCTGACTCCGTATAATGGAGATCGGTTCGTTTTCTTTCCGAAGTATGATGCCGGACTGTTTCGTATTGGAAACTGCCAGATGTTTGTCAGCCGCGGGCTGGGCGATCAGATGCGCATTCCAAGACTTCTCAATCCACCCGAACTGGTCTGGATTACACTTCGCCGCAAATCAGAAAACAAATCTTAGAACAAATCCGATCGTGTAAGCGACCAGGACTTGGATTCCAGGAAGTTTTCTGAACAGCGAAAAGACAGGAACCAGATCTTTCAATGATTTTAGATTTAGATTAGAAAGGACATCTAATGTATCCAATTCTGTTTTCATTTGGCAGCATTCATTTCTATTCCTATGGACTGATGATTGCCATCGGTATTCTTGTTGCCTATTACCTGGCGGAAAAGAAAATCAAAGCCAACGGCATTGACCCCAAACGCCTGGAATGGCTTGTATTCTCAATTCTTGCTGGTGGATTTGCGGGATCCAAAATCCTCTACTGGATCACCCGGATTCCGGATATCGGCACCGATCCAACGATTTTTACCAACCTGGGCGATGGCTGGGTTGTTTATGGAGGAATCATCGGCGGTCTTGTCGCCGGCTGGTTCTATTGCCAGAATCATGGCATGAACTTCTGGAAAACCTTTGACATGATTATTCCGGAAGTTGCCTTAGCGCAGGGCTTTGGGCGGATCGGCTGTTTTCTGGCTGGCTGCTGCTATGGTGTGGAAACCCACGCCTGGTATGGAGTTGTCTTTCCCGAAGCCTCTTTAGCACCGGCTGGGGTTTCCCTCTTTCCAAGCCAGCTGGTCATGTCAGCCTACGACTTTGGCCTGTATTTCTTTCTGGAATGGTTTTCCAGAAAGAAGAAATTCAACGGAGAAGTTGGCGCAGCCTATCTGATTGCTTATTCCTTTGGCCGCTTTGTAATTGAATTTTTCCGCGGGGATATGATTCGCGGTGTTGTGAATGGTCTTTCTACTTCCCAGTACATTGCCATCGCAACTTTCATTGCGGGCATCGCCATTATCGTGATCGGCCGCAAACGATTCTCCAAGTCCAACAAATAGTCTTCTTATAGCAGGAACGGTTCTGATGACTGTTCCTGCTTTTTGCATGGAAACAGCCAGAAAAGAAGACTGCGCAGGAACGAAAATGAAGAAAGAGAAGAAGGGGAGTAGAGGAGAAGGAAGTAAAACCGGCCAAAACGCTTTCTGGACCATTGCTTTGGGACCTTTCATCTTTTTTCTGGATAGTTTCCATGTTTCTTTACAAAATGTTCCATCGAGGATGGAAGTTCTGTGCTTAAATAGGTAAACAAAACCATAATAGAAACACAATTCAATCCTCGGTCTATAAACTCACCAAACTGCACAGAGTCTTTTGAGGGGGCAGTGGCGCCTGATACCTGGTTTTCCAATATCCTGATACCCGATATCCTGATCGATGGAAAAAGATCAGAAGCTTTCTGGATGATATTGCCAATCGGCATCGTTTCGGTTGTCTTTTTGGAAAGAAATCAAAATGCTGCAATCGACAATCTTTCCAATGGCCTGCTTTTTCATTGCCTGTGCCAGATTTCATCGAATGGATTTGCGCAGATGAATTGTGACAAAGAAAAGAAAGAAAGGAAGAAGTGTATGATTACTTTATTCTTTATGATTGTTGGCGTGGTCTTCATAGGTTCAGTGGTTTCGTTTCTCCTGAACGCCTTGTTTCACCCGATTCGGACAGTCAAAAAGATCATTATGACAATTGTCTGGGGCGTAGTGGCTCTCTTTATCCTGACCCTGATCTGATAACTGTTAAAAAGGAGTCTGCAACAAAGAAGGACAGGCTGCCAAAACCAAAAGACTTAAAGCGTAATAAACAAAAATGGCCGAAAACATAAGGATCAAAATGATCAGGACGTTTTCGGCCTTTCATTCGTTTTCACCACTATTGCCTGAGCGCACGGGCAGGCAAGATCTTCCATCTTCCAACATGGATATCAGTTCTTCCAGACAGGATAAGAAAGCAATAAGAGCGCAGATTCTTGTCGATCCTTACTGTGTTGGAGAATTGAGCTGAATGATCTGGTCTGCCAGATCATCAAAAGAGCGGTCATGGCTGACAACCAGAATGGTTTTCCCCTGGTTTTGCATCGCTTTGAGCAGATTCATCACTCGCTTTGCGTTTTCTCGATCCAGATTTCCGGTTGGTTCATCGGCCAGAATCAGATCACAGGATTTTAACAAAAGTCTTGCCAGAGCTACTCGTTGCTGTTCTCCACCAGATAATTCATAGATTCTGCTTGCCAGTTTTCCTTCTAAACCGACCTGATGCAGGGCATCCTGAAGCAGTTGCGACTTATTCTTCTTGTTTTTTTGATCCAAAACCATGTCCAGATTGTATTCAACTGTCTGTGAATCGACCAGTGCATAATTCTGGAACAGCCAGCCGATTTTTTCTTTCAGAAATTGAATGCTTTTGCGGGAATAGGGCTTTACGACTTGACCAAACAGCTGGATATTCCTCTGGTCAGGACTGTCCAAAAGTCCAATTAAAGAAAGCAGGGTGGATTTGCCTGCTCCGGAAGGTCCTTCAATGATCACAAAATTTCCTGCCGGAATGATGAGTTCAGGGAGATCGAGAACTGTTTTCTTGTTAAAGCTTTTCTGAAGATGATGGATTTCAACTGCAGGGATCGTCATAGACTTTGTTCTCCTTTCAGGATTCGATGGATTCTTCCTTTTTCAAATTTTCGGATCGTCGTCCAGGAAATTGCAATGAATAGCAGTAAATAGGTCAAAGAACCAGCTACAATGGTTTTGATCGATGCTTTTTTCAGCAGTAAAACAAGCAGCACACAAAGGCACATCAAAATCCCGATCGCAAACCAGACCTGGTATCGCTTAAACCAGGAAAGACCAAGATGGTACTGAACTGCGATCAGCTTCTGGTCAGAAGCCAGCCAGATTTGCAGCAGACTCTTGAGCATTACGCCAAGACAGAGCAGATAAATCAACATCACCAGCCCATTTTGAAGCAGAGAAATGGTCACGCTGTTTTTCGTGTTGGTATAGTTCAAGGTGTTCAGCGAATAATTCAAAATTCCCTCCAGATCGTTTGCCTGTAAAAATTCCTGGACCTCCTGTTCGGTCTGTTCCCCTTCAACTGGGATGAAACGATAGCTTTGGCCGTAGTTAGTTGGTGGCTGACTCACACAGATCACTGGGTCCTGATAGGGAATCTGAGAAACGTTCTGATCGGAAACCAGATGAGGATAAAGCCGAATTCCATCTTTGACGTATAGTTTCTGTCCCGCTTGGCACATCATGCGAAGCTGGTCGTTTTCTTTTAATTCAGCTACACGACCTTCCGGAATCAGAATCAATGGAAATTCAGCTGGATACTGGTCCAGGTTCAGCATTGTTCCATCCTCCAGCACGATTTGGTAGTCCTTCAGATAATTCGCATTGACTTGGACAAAAGGCTGTCCCATTTCATGAAGCTCATTGGAAAAGGTAAATTCCATGAGGGAGAAGTCTTCATAGATTCCATCATGCTCTTCTAAAAACTGGTTCCACTTGGTCATCACCTCGATGTCATTGGCAATCGTTTCAATGCTGGTTGTTTCTGAGTCTTCCGTCTTCTGGGTATTCCAGAAACTGTCTGTCAGATAGCCGGTAAATACTGACTTATGGCTTTCCAGAATGTAAAGATCTCGCAGATTGGTCAAGCAGGCTTGAATACTTTGTGAGGCCGGAAGAATCAAGATAGCTGTACAGAAAAGACATCCAAGGCAAAGGGAAAGCATTAAATTCGTTGAGGCTTTATTGGATGTACTTTTTAAGGACAACTTCATCCATTGAATGGACAGAAGACCTTCTATAACCATTAATCCCACCGATATAAGATGAATGCATAGAAAGGGAAGGCCTGTTTTCAGATAGAAAGCCTGGATACTGGAAGCTGGAAACCGCATCAAGATGAAGAGAGTTGCTGGAAGTGAAAGACAGGGAATACAAAGCCCAAACCAGAGAAGATCTTTTGAAAATATCCTTCGAAAGGTTGTCCATGTATCGATTCCATTCAGTTTATGAATGCTGATTTCTTTTCTTTTCATCACGATCCAGGCGGTAAAAACCAGAAGGGTGCTGACCAGATACAAAATCAAAAAAGGAGAGACCCAAAATTCATTGAGAATTTGTTTGGCACTGGCAACAAAGCCATACCCCACAGAAACAATACTGGAATCCTGCTCTTCGAAATAATCTGGAAAGTATTCCATCAACCTGTTCAGACTCTGTTCATTTTCGGCGATGACTGTCACTGGATACTCGTCGACTGGTTCTGTTTCTTGATTGCCGGATAAAAAGGAAAAGAAAGGAACAATCATTGTCTGGTCATCAGAGGCTGTATTCAAAAAGCCGTTGAGCATATTGATCTGTTTTTGGTCTCCTTCTGGCAGAGTACTGGCGGAAATATTCCCGTTTAAGCCAAACAGACCATTGATTCCTGACAGCTTTAAGATTTCAGGATCGATCGAGTCGGGAAGAAACAGCCTTGTGGTATAGGTGACGTAATAGAAATCCCGGCTTTCCATCTTTGTCGTCAATAAGGCGATTTTCTCGTTCTGACAGAAATCCATCAGACTTGAGGCAATATTGTCTTCTTTCATTTTCCGAAAATCAGCTTGGTAAGTACGGACGCTTGCCAAGGATGGGTTCTCACTCTGTATCGAGGCGGTCAGGTTGTTAAGAGAAGCCTGCTGCCATTGGGATACTTCATAAAAATGACTCAGAAGAAGAAACACAAAGCTGCAGATCGAGAGAGATAATAGAATTTTTTTCATCGATTACTTCCTCCATTCGTTCATAAATCAAAAATCCGCTCCAATTGAATGAAAAGGATCTTTTGGAGCGGACAATTGATCTATTTGCTGTCGCTGTTAGTAGGACAGTGATCTAATAGATTCAGCTTATAGAAGCCAGATAACCCTATCGAGCCATCAGAGCAGAATTTGCCTTGAAGGAATGAGGAACGGATTGACGTGGGTGATAGGAAGCCACCGCAGTTTGAGAATATGAGGAAGAGCTATCCCACGCCACGCGGCTGTCAAACGCGTAAATTTCCACGCCAACGAACGCCTGAGGAGAGTTAGCTGTGGCAGAAATAAGATAGGATCCGGTTGAATCAACACAAGATGTATATCCAGAGCCATAAGCTAAGCGAAAAGAAGTATTATGGCCTGGAGTGATGGAATCAGCAGCGACTGGAATCGTCGCGGTGAGAAGGCAGAGTACAGTAAAAATTGCAGCTTTAAATTTTTTCATAATTTGTCCTTTCAATAAAGAGAAGACGCTTCTCTTATTGCTTTTATCATGATTCATTGCTATCCTTCACACCTTTTTTGTTTTCGACTACAAATATCCCTATTGTTATTTGTATACGGCCGACCAACAGCTGTGGCCTGCACGTAACGGATTAAGCCAGTCGACTTGACAGTTCTTATAAGCTGAAACAATTGATACCATATGTTAGAAAGTCTCAAATTTAGGGTGTGAAGTGCAACGGTGGTTCTAAGTTGTTAACTTAAAATCGCCTATAATTTTGGCTCTGTTGTACTTTGGGTGGGTTTTTGAGTCGAAAAAAAGGGGATGTCATCTTTTTTGACTGATGACAACCCCCGTATATAAAGCCTAGATATGAAAAAGGACATGTGTTATCCTTAAGTTTCCACACAGAAAGGATACAAAAAACACATGACCCACAATCAGCTTATCAAAAATGCTCAAAACCTCAAGGGGGTTTCCATCTTAAAAATTGAAGAAAGTGCCAATGGAGATACTTTGTACATCCACATTAAGCTTCATAAAAGGCTCCGGGGAATCTGTCCTCATTGCCATAAACACGCGCCTGGATATGATTCAAAAACCCAGGAGCGGCAATGGCGTGCTCTCGACATGGGGACTAAAAAAGTCATCCTGGTCAGCGATGTTCACCGGGTAAAATGCCCTGAGCACGGTGTCGTAACTGAGGAGGTTACCTGGGCCTGGCACCAGTCCCGGTTCACAAAAAAGTTCGAGCAGCAGGTGGCCTACCTCGCTGTTCATCAGTCTAAAAAGCTCGTCTGTGAGCAGATGAGAATCAACTGGAGAACTGTCGGATCCATCGTTTCCCGTGTCTAAAAAGCTAAGGAGAAAGATCCTAAAGCGAAGTATAAAAACCTCGAAGCTATCGGGATTGATGAAACAAGCCATAAAAAGGGGCATACGTACCTTACAACGGTCGTGAACCACCTGACCGGAGAAGTTATCTGGGTCCATGAAGGCTTTGGAAGCAGTGTTCTTGAGAAATTCCTTATCGAAATTGGTCCAGAAGCTGCTTCTAAAATCAAGATGGTCAGTGGTGATGGTGCCAGATGGATTAAAAATACAGTCAGTAAATATGCCCCTCAGGCTGTTTTCTGCATTGACCCGTATCACGT
>CAJTLE010000066.1 GCA_910577085.1 uncultured Allobaculum sp.
TTCCATTTTCTGATTGGTATAAAGTCTTGCCCAGCGATACCCCGAGGCGGGGCAGGCAATGACTGCCATCTGCACTTTCTGCTTAACACCGCCAATGAACAGTTCAGCTTCCCCGAAGTCATATTCAAACCGCTGTCCGTATTCATAGCTCTGAGCAATGAAGCATTCCTTATTCTTATCCCGTTTTTTCTTCACGTGAGCCGTAATGGTAGTCAGACCAATATCGTAGCCTTCTTTACAAATCAGATCATGGATCTGTCTGCAGGTCAGCTGCTGCTTTCTGGTTGTCAGTTCCATCGACTTTGCTTCTTCATCAGCAAGAATTTTATCAAGCAGTGCGTCAATTTCAGGGGTGTACTTTCTTGGCTGCCGGTGAGAAGAATCATAAGATGGCGGAGCGATAACTTTTTCTTTCGTATTCTCGAGTTCCTCAGCTGATAACCCGCCTTCAACGAGTTTCTCGTGCTCTTCACAATATTTTTTCCATCGCTTTCTGACTGTTTCTCTTGAAACTCCAATTGCATCTGCGACTTTTTGATTCGATAAACCTTTGAGCTTCAGGTTGATGAGTGTTTGATAATCCATGTAATTAATCACCTTCTGGTTCCTCCAATTCTGAGATAAATTATCAGAATTGGAGGAATAAAAATAGTGGCAACTTTTCAACCGATATTCGGAAGAAATTGGCCACTTTTAAGTTAACAAATACAGGTGATAAAGCGGTCATCCTGAACCGCCCAGTCACCAAAATCGACGGTGCTGTCTACCAGTTTTTCAGGGAGAATGTCATCTTCATCTTTCTGGAGATGCAGCAGACCGAAAACAGTAGGATCAAGATCCGCATCGGTATCAAAGGCAGAAGGTTTGACAGCCATCTGGAAATGGACGGAACTGGATGGTTCGATGCGGTTTCCATCTTCGTCGGTAAAACTCATTTTCCAGGCCGCCATCGGATACCCATCTCTTTGATCCGAATATTCCATGACATCAGCGAATGTCTGTGAATCGGCATCGATCTTTTCGCAGTCGAAAGATGTATCCTGGTCAAACGTTCCCTCATCTGCATTAACATTCAGCAGCAAATCATCATCCTGCCAGAGATAGGTTGTCGATCCATCGTCGTTCTCGGTGGTCTGACTTCCGTTTTCGCCATCTGTCAGGGTGACCAGCGTATCCAGATCCAAATCGTCTCTAATTGTGGATGAGTCGTCAGATCCATCAGTTGAGGAGTCTGCTGATGAATTCATTGATGAATCATCCTGATCTGAGAAGCGATCACTGGATTGTAAGTCTTCAGAGTCGGGATTTTCTTGTTCACTGCTCTGTGAGTCGAAAGCACTGGAAGAATCGCTGGTACTGGATGAATCGAATAAATCAGGCGAATCAGGTGAATCAGATAAGCCGTACATATTGGAACTGTAGTCGGAGTAGAAAGATGAAGAACCTGTCCGTCTTGGATTGAGGTCCTGGTTTGAAATCGAATCCTCAAAGGATCCCGAGAAGGAAAATGCCAAATCTGACTGGCTTGGATCTTCCGAAAACGCTTGGAAGGAAGATGAATCCGCAAAACCAGGCGGTGATGGACTCAGAGTGTAATCTGACCCTTCATTGTTCTTAGTGAAAATCTGGCTGTTTTCATGTTCACTGTCATCCTGCTCAGTCATTTCGTCATAGACTGCCGAATTGGCAGATGGATGATTGAATTGATCCTGGGCAGATACTGGCGATATCAATGTTCCGGTCATGAACAAAGCACACGCCAGCGAAACACAGCAGTGGCCAAAGTGACGTTTATTCATGCCAGCCTCCTTTCTGCAATTAGAGGAAAATTAAAATACTCTAATTGTAAATCTCAACAAAAAGCATCATTAAATAAAGCTTTTAAGATATGATATAGTCTTTATTCCTTACACCGCTATCATGAATTATCTAATTCGCTCTTTCAAGATATTCGCCCAACTGGTTTATAATTAAACTCACCGTCATTTAATTTGACTGTTATTGGTTTCGATGCTACACCTGAAGTCACCTTTAGTAGATCCAAACGAATTATTATTTTTCCGAATCAATTTAGTTAACCTTTTTGACAACACAATCTATTGCCTCTCTGTTTTCCTTTCAATCGTCGGCAAACCCACATCTTCAAGCCCTGCCCAGACAAACGAGAGACTGCTTTCCTCAAAAAAACGAAACAAAACGTGCAGGAATCCCGACAAAAAAAGGCTGTAACCTTCACCGGTCCTAAACGACCGATGAGGATTACAGTCCTTAACCAAATTGGCTTGTTTAATATTCTTTTTTTGGTGTTTTCTTTGTGATCAGTCTTCGCACAGATCAAATGGCTTGGCTCCTACAGCCTGTTCAAGCAGTTTTGGGTCCATCTCAATCTGCACCCCAATTTTGCCGCCGGAAAAATAGATGGTCTCAAATTCTAAGGCACTCTGATCAAAGAAAGTCGGAAACTGCTTTTTCATTCCCAGTGGGGAGCAGCCGCCATGCACATAGCCGGTCAGCGGCAGCAGCTGTTTCTGGGCGATCATTTCGATCTTCTTTTTGCCTGCAGCCTTGGCCGCTTTTTTGAGTGACAGGTGTTTGTCGGCTGGAATCATGAAGATAAAGTGTTCCTTGTCATTGGATTCCGTCACCAGGGTTTTGAAGACCTGTTCTTTTTTGGCATGAAGCAGATCGGCAACCGTATTGGCATCGGCTGCTTCTTTTAAATTGAGGTCAAAATGTTCATACGGCAGCTTGAGGGTATCAAGATGGCGCATTGCATTGGTTTTTTTGATTTTCATTGACGATTCTCTCCAGTTTTCGCATGATCTGCCTTGCAGCGGCAGATTTGGTCATGGAGTGATCCATGGCTGTTTTCAATATATACTGATGCGCTTTTTCTTCACTCCATCTGCACAGCGAAACCAGCTGGACTTTGCACTGGCCGACCAGTTTTTCATCCTGATAACGGCGCTTTTCCTTATTAATGGAATCCTGCAGCCGGCGCTTGGTGTCGACCGTTTTGGAAAGATAGGCCATCACCTGCAGCAAAACCGTTTTGGGGGTCTGTAATGGCAGCACCAGAATTGGGGCGCTTCGAAACTGATAGCTGATTGTATCGATCTTCTCACTTGGGCAGAAAACCACCGAAGACAAAGAGTGAATGGTGCTCAGCTCCAGAATTCCGGCACTGAGCGCTGAGGATTTTGGCTGGAGCTGGGCGGCAAGCAGATCAAACGTCGAAGTCCCCAGAAGACGTTTGGCTTTTTCCAGCGTTTCGGCATTCACAATTTCCCATTCCGAAGCCGCAAAGACGTCCTGCGGCAGCATTGGACACTCCTGGACAATCAGCAGCCGCTTTTTTAACACTCTTCCTCCACGGCCAGGTAGGCATTCACCAGGTCAGGATGAAGACTCTGTTCAATCAGCTGGGAAGTCCGGACGAGTTCTTTGGCTTCTTTTAAAGAGGAAGCGACCGGGCGGTCTGCATTCTTTGGCAGATCCAGATTTTCTTCAATTCCCTGCAGGCCGGCAATTAAAACCAGCGCAAAATTGAGATAGGGATTGGTCAGTGAATCCGGGAGTCTGACTTCAATCACATCTTTAGCCAGCGGCGGGATGCGCACCATTACATTTCGGATTGTATCCGACACGTCAAAACAACCTGGCGCATTGGCCGAGGCCAGCCGTTTGACAGAAAGCGGCGATGAGCACATGAATAACTGCATTTCCGGCAGGTACTTAAGCAAGCCTGCAATAAAGGCATCTCTTTTTTCAAGCCCTTCTACAAAACGGACCTGAACATGCATAGAACTGCCGGCCTGGTCTTCTAAAGGCTTGGCGGAAAAATCCGCATACAAGCCATTGGAATTTGCGGTCGTGCGGACCACCCATTTAAACAGGCTGGCTTCATCCGCTGCCTGCAATGGGTCTGAGAAGTGAAAATCAATCTCATTCTGGCCGGGTCCGGACTGATGGTAGGACTTATGGGGGTCCAGGCCCATTTCTTCCAGAATCAGGCAGATCTCGCGGCGGATATTTTCCCCCTGATCGAGGGGGGCAACATCCATATAGCCGCCATGATCAAACGGCTTCTTTGTTGGGTTTCCATTTTCATCCCGTTCAAACAGGTAAAACTCATTTTTGGCTGCCATCAATACTTCCAGATCTGCGCTGGCAACCGACTGCAGAACCCGTTTGAGCAGCAGCCGGGTATCGGCTTCAAATGGTTTGCCATCAATCGTATACAGATCGCAGACCATATGGATGACGCCATTTTCCATGCTGCGCCAGGGCAGCAGCACCATTGTAGATGGATCTGGTTTGAGAATCAGATCCGTTCCCTCATACGTGCAGCCGGGAAAAATCTGAGTGGCATCAATCGCAACGCCTTTTTCAAACGCCCGGTTGAGCTGGCGGGGCATAATGGATACATTTTTCTGTTTGCCAAACAAGTCGTAAAATCCAAGGCGGATAAACTTCACGCCCTCGTCTTCGACATAGTTCAGTACATCTTCTCGAGTCGTCATTTGGATTTCCCTTCTTTATGATCTGTTTTCTGAAGACTGCTCTTTTCCTTTTCGCAGGCAGATGAATTGTTTGGATGGGTTCCCTGTTGATCCATCTATGATGAGTCTATTCATTCCTGCAGCAGGGATGGAGATCGATCTGAATCTATATAGATCAGCCTGATAGATCAGCCTGGGTCTATAGATCCATATTGATATTGTTATAGATACAGCTGGGCCCAATCCTGTTTAACAAGAACAGGAAAACAGATCGAATTTTTCTTTTCTATTCAAAATCGCCTGTATTCAAAATCGCCGCCGATCCAGCTGGATGTCGGCGCGATTGCCTGTTTCAAGTTTTATTGATTCAATCCTTCCATCGATGGAAAGATCGAATCTTGCTTTTTCCATCCAGTCTGTCAGGATCAATCGAATACTGCGGTAGTCAAAGGCAGATAGACATGAGTTTTGGACAGGGCTGAATTCAAAGCCAGAACCGGCTGGAACTGAATCCTAAACAAACATTGCAGAGGGATTGAAACATCTTTAAACATCTTCAGTTCCCTGGAAGATTCAGTTTTTTGATCTGGCTTGTTGATAGTATAGACATTTTGGCGGCCATTCGTTTGGGATTGAACTGCGCAAAAAAGCATCACGCTTGATTTTTGCCGAAAAAACTACGTTTCTTTGCGGGGAATCATTTTATGCATAGTTATCGGCTTTTCTGCCTGTCCGTTTCCTGCCGGCTTTGATCAGGCCGGCAGGATGATCAGCCTTTGCCAATGAGATCCAGGCCCTTTCTTTCTTGACTGATCCGATTTCTTATCCCCAAAGCTTTGATTCTGTCTGAATCGATCCATATGGAATCTCGATATAATCTCAACTGGATTTAATTGAATCCTGAACAGATATTCTGATCAAATTCAGGCTTCAAAACTGTACCAGATCTATGGAATAAGCACCATATTTTTCCCAAAATTAACGGGTAGATAACAGAAAATCGTCCAGTCAAGGGATTTCAAAACAAAAATTCACCGAAATCCCCGCAAAACTATCAGCTTTCACGCATTTTCATGCCTTTTCGCAAGAAGTTTTCATTTTTCAAGACGTTTCCTTGACAGGCACCCGCAAAATTTTGTAATCTTTCACCAGTCAAAGGCAATGACGCCGCAATGCTTCACTTGAAGCCCAGATTCAGGACTGCTTGGCAGTCATTGAACCGGGTGGACGTGCAGCCGGTTCGTTATTGCCTTTTTTTATTGACAAGACTAAGGAGATGGATTATGAACACGAACGTCACAGAGATTTTCGGAGAAAACGTCTTTGATGATGCCACGATGCGTGAGCGTCTTCCTAAAGAGACTTACAAAGAACTGAAAAAAACGATCGATCTGGGCCTGCCACTGAACAGAAAAATCGCGAATGCTGTAGCGCACGCAATGAAAGTCTGGGCTATTGAAAAAGGAGCCACCCACTTCACTCACTGGTTCCAGCCAATGACTGGAATTACAGCTGAAAAACATGATTCCTTTATCACTCCCGATGGACCTGGCCAGGTCATCATGGCTTTCCAGGGCAAGGAGCTGATTAAAGGCGAGCCTGATGCTTCTTCTTTCCCAAGCGGCGGCTTACGCGCAACCTTTGAAGCCCGCGGCTATACCGCATGGGACCCAACCAGCAATGCATTTATTAAAGAAGGCGTTCTGTGTATTCCAACTGCTTTCTGTTCTTATACCGGACATGCCCTGGACAAGAAAACACCGCTTCTTCGTTCCATGGAAGCCATCAACAAACAGGCGCTGCGCATCGTTCATTTATTTGGCAATGAGGATGTCACAACGATCCGCACCACGGTCGGACCTGAACAGGAATACTTCCTTGTCGACCGTGATCTGTATAACCAGCGCCGTGACTTAATCTATGCCGGCCGCACATTATTTGGTGCCATGGCTCCAAAAGGTCAGGAAATGGAAGACCACTACTTTGGAACGATCAAAACCCGCGTGAAATCCTTCATGGATGAACTCAACCAGGAGCTGTGGAAACTCGGTGTCATGGCCAAAACCCAGCACAACGAAGTTGCTCCAGCCCAGTTTGAAATTGCCCCAATCTTTACAACAACCAACCTTGCCACTGACCAGAACCAGCTGACCATGGAATACATTCAGCGTGTTGCTCATCGTCATGGCATGGCTGCCCTGCTTCACGAAAAACCATTTGACGGCATCAACGGAAGCGGCAAACACAACAACTGGTCCATGTCGACCAATACGGGTGTCAACCTGCTGGAACCTGGTGACACACCATACGAAAACTTACAGTTCCTCTTATTCCTGGCCGGTATTGTCAAAGCGGTGGATGAACATCAGGATCTGTTAAGACTCTCTGTCGCCACTGCCGGCAACGATCACCGTCTTGGCGCCAACGAAGCACCTCCCGCAATCATCTCGATCTTCACTGGTGATGAACTTGCTGAAGTCATCGATGCGATCATGCGTGATGACAAATACGGATCGAAAGATAAAGCGTTCATGAACATTGGTGCAGCTGTTCTGCCAAACCTGCCAATGGATACAACCGACCGCAACCGGACTTCCCCATTTGCCTTTACCGGAAACAAATTCGAATTCAGAATGCCTGGTTCCAGCCAGTCCATTGCCGGCATCAACACCGTGCTCAACGCCGTCATTGCCGAGTCTTTAGAAGAACTCGCTGATCAGCTCGAAGGCGCTGAAGATTTCGAAGCCGCTCTCCATCAGCTGCTGCGTGAAACCTTCATCAAGCATTCCCGCATCATCTTCAACGGCAACGGCTACAGCGATGAATGGGTTGAAGAAGCTGAACGCCGCGGTCTGCTGAACCTGAAAACAACGGCTGATGCGGTTCCTTATATTAAATCTGAAAAGAATATCGCGCTGTTTGAACACCAGCATGTCCTGACACGCGAAGAAGTTGAATCCCGCTATGAAATCCTGATGGAAGAATATGTCAACCTGCTGCACATCGAAGCCTGCACAATGGTTTCCATGGCCCGCAAAGAAATTCTGCCAGCCGTTTCCAAATCTCAGAAACAGCTTGCCGATTCCTTAATCGCCAAACAGCAGGCCGGCCTGCTCCTTCCAGAAAGCTATGAAAAAGCAACGCTTGAAAAGTCTGCGGTTCTGTTAAACGAAGCCTATAAAGCCAGTGAAGCTCTGGCCGTTGCCAAAGAAGAAGTTCTGGTTTTACCGACTATCGAAGAAAAAGCCGCCTTTGTCAAAGACGTTATGATCCCTGAAATGGAAGCTCTGCGCAAGCCTTGCGATGAACTGGAAATCATCACAGACTCCAAAGACTGGCCATTCCCGACCTACGGTAAATTACTGTTCGGTCTCTAAAAATTTACAAGCGGCCTGATCGCCGCTTGTTTTTTACCCAATCAGCCAAAATTGTTTATCTGATTTTAATTCATGAGCTTTATTCCATAAAAAATTGCTTATAAATCCGCGTTTTCTCCTTCATCTCTTCTTACAAAAGGAAAAAATGCAAAGAACACCAGGAAACAGGAAGAAATCACGTAATGCAAGATCTAAAGTCATTCTGGATGAATCTTTCTTCCTGTTCCTCCTGTTTCTTTCTTCAGATTCCAGGATACAGAAATCCCTTCATCCCGGAATTTGAAGAAAGAAATTGGATTTTTCCAAAGCATCCCATCCGCTTTAAGTTTTCTGCCACGGACTTAAAGCGAGATCCCGTCATACTGATGATCAATCAAAAGGAGAACCATTGTATGTGTACTGTATTTGCGATTGAAACCGACCGACCAGATCTTTTAAAAATCGAAGCTGCCTTAAAAAAGACGGAAAGCCGCGGTCCTGATGATCAGCGGATTGCCGTCTTAGACAATGCGGTTCTTGGCTTTCAGCGCCTGTCCATTATGGGCGTCGCCTCAACCGGCATGCAGCCCTTCTTTCTTGGCGAAAATGCAGCCATCTGCAATGGCGAGATTTATGGATTCCGCCCAATGAAAGAAGAACTCCAGCAGAAAGGCTACCAGTTCGTTTCCGAATCGGACTGTGAAATTCTGCTTCCTTTATATGAAGAATATGGAACGGACATGTTCGCGATGCTCGATGCCGAATATGCCTGTGTCATCTACGATGGCAAAAGCGGCCATTTAATCGCTGCCCGCGATCCAATCGGCATCCGCCCGCTCCACTTTGGCTACACCCCGCAGCATGAAATCGTGTTTGCCTCTGAAGCTAAAAACCTCGTCGGTCTGGTCGATCAGATCTTCCCTTTCCCTCCTGGCCATTATTACAAAGATGGTGAGTTTATCTGCTACCGCGATATGCGTGAAGTCGATGAAGTCATTCATGATGATCTGGAAACGGTCTGCCAGGGCATTCATGACCGCCTGGTCGATGGCGTTTTGAAACGTCTGGATTCCGATATGCCGGTTGGCTATCTGCTTTCCGGCGGCCTGGATTCTTCTCTGGTCTGTGCCATCGGTGCAGCCCAGTCTGACAAACCGATTGAAACCTTTGCGATTGGCATGGACACCGATGCCATTGACTTAAAGTACGCCAGACAAGTTGCTGAGTATATCGGCAGCAACCATCACGAGCTGATCATGACCGAACAGGAAGTGCTTGACACCCTTGAAGAAGTTATTGCCGAACTCGGAACGTTCGATATCACCACGATCCGTGCCTCGATGGGCATGTATCTGATCTGCAAGAAAATCCACCAGATCTCAGATGTCCGGGTTTTGATGACCGGTGAAATTTCCGATGAGCTGTTTGGCTATAAATACACCGACTTTGCTCCGAACGCCGAAGAATTCCAGAAAGAAAGCGAAAAACGCGTTCATGAACTTCATATGTATGACGTTCTGCGTGCGGATCGCTGCATTTCAACCCATTCCATGGAAGCCCGCGTCCCGTTTGGCGACCTGGAATTCGTGAAATATGTCATGGCCATTGATCCAGCCATGAAGATGAATACGTACAACATGGGTAAATACCTGCTTCGCCACGCATTTGAAGCGGACCATCTGCTGCCTGAGTCCATTTTGTTCCGTCAGAAAGCGGCCTTCTCTGATGCGGTCGGCCACAGCATGGCGGATGACCTCAAAGCCTATGCCGAAGCCAAATATACCGATGCCCAGTTTGCACAAAAAGCCAGCCAGTACACCTGGTCGGCTCCATTTACCAAAGAATCCCTGTTATACCGTGAAATTTTTGAAAAGTACTATCCAGGTCAGGCACAGATGATTGCCGGCTTCTGGATGCCAAACCCGAACTGGGAAGGCTGCAACGTCAACGACCCATCGGCCCGCGTGCTTTCCAACTATGATCAGAGCGGAAACTAGAAAGGAAGACCTATGAACGAACTGTTTAAAGAACATGATGCCTGCGGAATCGGCACTGTCTGCAAAATCGATGGTACACAGTCCCACGAAGTGGTCGACCAGGCTCTCCATATTGTCGAAAAACTCGAACACCGTGCTGGTAAAGACGCCACCGGCACTGTAGGCGATGGCGTTGGAATTCTGCTGCAGATTTCCGATGACTTCTTTGAAAAAGCTGCCAGAAAAGAAGGCATTGCCTACCATCCTGAAGGAAGAACCGGAATCGGTATGTTTTTCTTCCCGCAGGATCCTCTCGAACGAAACCAGGCTAAACGCCTGTTTGAAACGATCGCCCGTAAAGAAGGCTGCACCTTTGATGGCTGGCGCGAAGTGCCGGTCACCGAAGAAATCCTTGGCCAGAAAGCACGAGACTGCATGCCATCGATATGGCAGGCATTCTTAAGCGCTCCGGAAGATGTTAAAACCCGTAAAGACTTTGACCGATTGCTCTATGTGATCCGCCGCGAATTTGAAAAGAGCTGCCCAAATACGTATGTGGCTTCTCTGTCCTGCCGTACGATCGTTTATAAAGGGATGTTTTTAGTCGACCAGCTGCGCCGCTTTTATGAAGATCTGCAGGATCCTGATTACAAGAGTGCGATTGCGATCGTCCATTCCCGCTTCTCGACCAACACGACTCCATCCTGGAAACGGGCCCATCCAAACCGTCTGATCGCCCACAATGGGGAGATCAACACCATCCGCGGTAATGCCAACCGGATGCTCGCCCGTGAAGAATCGATGGCTTCACCGCTCATCGATGAGCAGTACAAAAAAGTCCTGCCAGTCATCAACCCGGATGGCTCTGACTCCTCGATGCTCGACAACACGCTGGAATTCTTGATGATGAATGGAATGGATCTGGCCAAAGCGGTGGCCATCTCCATTCCGGAACCCTGGAAACATGTCCCAATGGATCCAGCCAAAAAAGATTTCTATCACTACTACGCCACCATGATGGAACCATGGGATGGCCCGGCAGCCATTCTGTTCTCCGATGGTGAAGTGTGCGGCGCTGTGCTGGACCGCAACGGTCTGCGTCCGGCCCGTTATTACATCACCGATGACGGATTGTTCATCCTCTCTTCCGAAGTCGGTGTTCTGGATCTTCCGCCTGAAAAGATCAAAGTGAAATCCCGCCTGATGCCTGGCAAAATGCTTTTGATCGATACCAAGCAGGGGCGCATGATTCCGGATGAAGAACTCAAAAAATCCTATGCCTTACAAAATCCATATGGCGAATGGCTCAATCTCAAGCTGCTTCATCTGCAGGATTTAAAGGCTCCGGATAAAAAGCCCCGCATGCACTCACAGGAACTGCGCGACCAGTTATACCGCGTCTTTGGCTATACCTATGAAGATGTTAACGATCAGATTCTGCCGATGGCCAAAGATCATAAAGAACCCGTTGCGTCCATGGGAACCGATGTCCCGCTGGCTTTGCTTTCCAAGCTGCATCCTTCCCTGTTCCATTACTTCAAGCAGCTCTTTGCGCAGGTCACCAACCCGCCAATTGACTCGCTGCGTGAAAAAGTCGTGACGGATACGACGATCTATATCGGCGCTTCTGGCAATCTGTTAGAAGAAAAAGCCAACAACTGTGCGATGCTCGAGATCAATCATCCAATCCTGGATGCCCACGATATGGATAAGATCCGTCATCTCGACAAACCGGGGCTGAAAAGCCGTGTCATTTCCCTGTTGTTCTACAAGGGCATGCCTTTAAAAGATGCCCTGGATCAGCTGTTTATCGAATGTGACCGGGCGTATCGGGATGGATGTTCGATTCTGATCCTTTCCGATAAAGGTGTTGACGAAAGCCACATGGCCATTCCAAGCCTTTTAGCCGTCTCTGCCCTTGAGCAGCATTTAGTCCGCACCAAAAAGAAAACCGCGATGTCGATTCTGCTTGAATCCGGCGAACCAAAAACCGTTCACGAATTTGCGGCTCTGCTTGGCTTTGGCGCCAGCGCCATCTATCCCTATCTGGCCCATGAATGCATCGAAGAGCTCATTGAAAAAGACATCCTGGATAAAGAGCCTTCCAAAGCGATCGAAGATTACAATGCGGCCATCCTTTCGGGCATTGTCAAGATCGCAGCCAAGATGGGTATTTCTACCCTGCAGTCCTATCAGGGTGCCCAGATCTTTGAAGCCATCGGCATCTCGAAAGACGTTATCGATGCCTACTTCACCAATACGCAGTATGAAATGGGCGGCATTGGCTTAAAAGAAATCGAAGAAGATCTCTTATGGCATCATGCCCGCGCGTTTGATCCACTCGGACTTTCCGTCAATACCTCCCTGGATTCGATCGGTTTCCACAAGCTGCGTTCCGGGAAAGGCAAAGAAGACCATCTCTATGACCCAAAAGCGATCGTCATGCTCCAGAAAGCCACCCAGACTGGTGACTATGAATTATTTAAAGAATATTCGGCCATGGTCCACGATCCAGACCGCCCTCATAACCTGCGCAACCTGCTCAAGTTTAAAGGCGGAAATCCGATCGATATCGATGAGGTCGAACCGATTGAAAACATTCTGCGCCGCTTCAAAACGGGTGCCATGTCCTATGGCTCCATTTCTCAGGAAGCCCATGAATGCATGGCTCAGGCTATGAATGCCCTGCACGGCCGCTCGAACTCTGGTGAGGGCGGCGAGAGACCAGAACGCTATGGCACCGATAAGAATTCGGCCATCAAACAGGTCGCTTCCGGTCGGTTTGGCGTGGATTCAGCTTACCTGTGCTCAGCCAATGAAATCCAGATCAAAATGGCTCAGGGTGCAAAACCTGGTGAAGGCGGCCATTTGCCGGGTGGAAAAGTCTATCCATGGATTGCCAAAACCAGATGCTCCACGCCTGGTGTTACCTTGATTTCGCCTCCGCCTCATCACGATATTTATTCCATTGAAGACCTGGCCCAGCTCATCTTTGATTTGAAAAATGCTAACCGCGATGCGCGCATCTCGGTCAAACTCTGCTCCGAAAATGGTGTCGGCACCGTTGCCTGCGGGGTAGCCAAAGCCGGTGCCAGTGTCATTCTGATTTCCGGCTATGATGGCGGTACCGGTGCTGCCGGTCAGTCCTCGATTCACCATGCCGGTCTGCCCTGGGAACTGGGTCTGATGCAGTCTCATAAAGAACTCGTCGCCAACGGCCTGCGCAATCAGGTCATCCTCGAAACTGATGGCAAACTGATGAGCGGCATCGACGTTGCGATTGCAGCGCTGCTTGGTGCAGAAGAATATGGATTTGCGACCGCCCCACTGGTAACAATGGGATGCCGTATGATGCGTGTGTGCTCACTGGATACCTGCCCATTTGGCGTAGCGACCCAGAATGAAGAACTGCGCAAACGCTTCAAAGGCAAACCGGAATATGTCATGAACTTCATGCGCTTTACGGCGATGGAACTGCGTGAAATCATGGCTGAACTTGGCTTCAGAACGCTTGATGAAATGATCGGCCATGCCGAACTGCTTGAAGTCGATGAAACCATCACTCCAAGAGCCGGCCTGGCTAAACTTGATGATCTGCTCGAACAGATCCAGCCTGCTCACCATCAGCCAGAAGCTTCTTATGACTTCCAGCTCGAAAAATCGATCGATGTCGATCAGCTGCTGCCACGCTTGTCCAAATCCATTAAGCGGCGCAAACCGGCTTCAATGGATGTCGACATCTGCTCAACCAACCGGACATTTGGAACCATCCTTGGCTCGGAAATGACCAAAGCCCTCAAACCGGGTGAAGAATTTGAAGAAGATCTGATCACCGTTCGTGCCCATGGTGGGGCTGGTCAGTCTTTTGGGGCCTTCATTCCAAAAGGCCTGCGCCTGGAATGCGAAGGCGATGCCAATGACTATTTTGGCAAAGGCCTCTCGGGTGGAACCTTAGCCATCTACCCGCCAAAAGTTGACGGCTTCAAACCGGAAGAAAATGTCATCATCGGAAACGTGGCGCTGTATGGAGCAACCAAAGGTAAAGCCTTTATCAATGGTATTGCCGGCGAACGTTTCTGTGTCCGTAACTCTGGAGCGACTGCGGTAGCCGAAGGATGCGGTGACCACGGTCTGGAATACATGACCGGTGGTATTGCGGTTGTTCTTGGCAAAACCGGTAAAAACTTTGCGGCCGGCATGAGCGGCGGTATCGCTTATGTTCTCGACGTGGATCACGATCTGTATCTCAACGTCAACCAGGAACTCGTCGATATTGAAATGGTCGAATCTAAACAGGATATCGAAACCTTACAGCATATTCTCCAGCAGCACGTTGCAGCTACCGGCAGTCCGCTTGCCAAAGAGCTGCTCAAGGAATATCACAACAATCTCTCGCACTTCAAGAAGATCGTTCCGCGTGACTACCAGCATGTCCGGGATCAGATCAAGTATCTTGAAGACCGTGGATACAATCACGATGAAGCCACTCTGAAAGCCTTCAGAATGGTTCATCCGCAATAAGAAAGGAAAGGAAAACATCATGGAAAAAAACTTTGGATTTCTCCAGTACGACCGCCAGGATGACCCGATTGTTCCTGCCGAAGAACGACTGAAATCTTTTCGGGAATTTCACCGGCCGCTCGATGTCAAAGCCAGACGCCAGCAGGCTGCCAGATGCATGCACTGCGGTGTTCCTTTCTGTCAGTCGGCCATCGAACTCAACGGCATGGTCACCGGCTGCCCGCTGCACAACCTCATTCCGGAATGGAATGAAGAACTGTTTTTAGAAAATGACCAGTATGCCCTGGTCAGACTCTTAAAAACCAATCCCTTCCCGGAATTTACCAGCCGTGTCTGCCCGGCCCTTTGCGAAAAAGCCTGCATTAACGGCATTGACTCCAAGCCGACTACCGTTCATGACAACGAGTTTTACATCATTGAAAACGGCTTCGCGAAAGGCTGGGTCAAACCCCAGGAAATTAAAGAGCGTACCGGCAAAAAAGTTGCCGTCATCGGCAGCGGCCCTTCTGGGCTTAGCGCCGCAAATTTTCTCAACCTGCGCGGACATCAGGTGGACGTGTATGAGCGCGAAGATCACCCTGGCGGCCTGTTGATGTATGGCATTCCAAACATGAAACTCGACAAATCTGTTGTCGACCGCCGCATTGACCTGCTTGAAAAAGAAGGGGTACGCTTCATTCTCAATACTGAAGCGGGTAAAGATATTTCCCGGCAGCAGCTTGAAGACCAGTACGATGCCATCATCATGGCCACCGGCTCGACACTTCCAAGATCATTAGCTGGCGTCAATGACCAGCTTGGCGGCGTGTATTATGCGGTTGATTTCCTTAAGCAGACGACAAAGGATCTGCTTGCCCACCGCCCCTGGACAATCGATGCCAAAGACAAAAACGTCATCATTGTCGGCGGCGGCGACACCGGTAATGACTGCACCGGCACGGTTCTGCGTCAGGGCTGCAATTCCGTTACCGCTCTGGAAATGATGCCAAAACCACCTGTTGAACGACTCGAAAGCAACCCCTGGCCAGAATGGCCCAAGGTGCTCAAAGTTGACTATGGCCAGTTAGAATCCATTGAACGCTTTGGCAAAGATCCCCGGCTGTTTACAACGACCATTTCGGAAGTCTACGAAGAAGACGGCCACATCACCGGGGTCAAAATCGTCAAATTAGGACCGGACCGCAAGCCTATTGAAGGAACAGAAGAATATCTGCCCTGCGATCTGTTATTGATCGCAGCCGGCTTTATCGGCGTTCCCGGCGATCTTTCCAACAGCTTTGAACTGCCCTTAACCGGCCGCAACACGATTGCGACCGACAATCCTGACAGTAAGCATGTCGAAGGCAAGCTCTTCGCCTGTGGTGACTGCCGCCGTGGTCAGTCGCTGGTTGTCTGGGGTTTGATGGAAGGACGCATGTGTGCAAGAGAAGTCGATGAGTCTTTAATGGGCTATTCGAATATCGAATAAACATTCTTTTCACTCTCGATGATGCAGGCTTCCAAATCATTTGATCAGATTTCAGTCCAATAATGGAATTAATTAAATCTGTATGAGATAGGTTTATAGTACTAAAAACAACAATCCGCATGATTCTAAGTCAGAATCGTGCGGATTTTTCACTTCCGGAAATACGAGTCATCTTCGCACAAAATGTGTTTGATCACACAAATTACTCATAAACGATCCTGAACAATTCATCAAAAACGACAAATGGCCGGAAACACCTTTAAAGAACGTGTTTCCGGCCATTTTGCTTTTCACCAAACAGGTGAGTGTAAATCGTTCATCATTCCTATACAATATTAGCTAC